>JAJYJL010000770.1 GCA_021789565.1 Acidobacteriota bacterium | reverse complement strand
GCGTCAGAAGTTTCAGCACGCGGTTGCCGGCGCCGTCGCTGAGGCGTGAAAGCACGTCTTCGAGCAGCGAGCGCAAGCCTTTGGTCAGGTAGGAAACGCGGAAGAAGTGCTCGGGATCGCGGTAAACGGCTGGAACGCTCGGCTTGCCATCAGCCAGGGGGCCAAGGTCCAGCGCAAAGATGTCCTCGGAGAAGTGCTCCGACACCACATCGGGGTGAAGTGCCGCCACTTCTATCCAGGGTTTGATTGCGGTTGACCTATTACTCTGTGTTGCGCTCATGCGTCAGCACTCCATTCGGATGGTTCTTACTCGCGCAGTTTTGCCGCCTTGAACAATGGCCCCTCGGCTGGTCCTGCTGGGTCTTCAACCACGCTGCGCCAGTTCGCAGTCAACTTTGTTAAAGCGGCGAGTTCGCTGCCGCTGGCCACTTCACCCAACTCACCGCCCTTCAGCGCCGGGCCCGCCAGCGCCTGCGCAACCAAGCGCAGTTGCTCGGTGTTTGGCCGCGCTTCACGCAGGAACTCCGGGATGCCGGAGGGATGCCGCTCCATCAGCCATAGAAGGCGATGCAGAGCATCAACCAGCGGCGCTGATTGTCCATCTTCTGATGGCAAGCCCAACTTCGCGTCGTCGCCACGCTCAGAGTAGTCAAGTAGGCGATATTTTGCTTTCTTCTTTTCTATCAATGGTCGAGATCCATACGAAAGGCCCAATTGTCCGTCCAACTCAACATGGGTTCCGTTGGCAAAAATAATGGCTTCACCAGCGTCGAGCTCTGCTGATTTGTACGTGTATCGCCAGAGCGTGTAGAAACGGGTCCACGGATCTACGGTTGGCAAACCGTACCGGCCTCCGTTGCCGCCGACCTCTCTGGATATGCGGGCAAGGATGGTCTCCAGAACGGCCGTCTCAACCTCGGTTAAGAACCGTTCAGCCGGTACCACTTCGCCGTTCGCATATTCAACCTTGGCATACCGAGTGAAGGCTCGAAGGCCAGCGCCAACACACGAAATCACTAAATCTGCTCCCGAAACACCCAACTCCCAGAGCGAGGCGACACGCTCACGAACGATGATTTCCAGTTCGGGCCGGACGGTTTCCTCGTACTGGCCAATCTCCTGGTTGTCACGTTTCCGGCTGACCAGTAATATGCTCGACGCAAGGGCAGCGGATTCTTGCGCCCTCAGCCTCCCCGGCTTTTCGGTATCCAGAGGCCATGCTTCAGTAACGATAAAACCGGCTTGTCGCAGTCCATCCACCAGGGTAGCCCATCCGAGAGTGGTCTTGTGTGCGTAGACCACAACCATCGCACCGTCTGATTTCAGCACTCTGTGCGCTTCCCGGAAAGCATGTCCCATAGTTTGCTCATAAAAAATTCGAGCTTCGTCTCGGGAACCAGCATGGCGGGTTGCATCTGCAACTGCCTCCGCCTTCTTTGGAGTTCCTTTGGCGGCGAAGTGCTCGGGGTACAGCGCGCCGATGCTACGCTTGAGCCACACGTAGAAGAAATCTGACAGATCTGAATATGGGACATTGTCATAATAAGGCGGGTCCGTAATTACCGCATCCATCGTAGAGTCCGGCCAAGGCAATTTCGTCGCAGTTCCACGTTCGACATGAGGCTTTACTTCGACAGGGTGGCATTCAAGCGCCTCGACCATCCGCTCTAACGAATCGCGAGAATTCCCGGAAACCTTGGCGAAGGGATTGATTTCGGAAAAATCCCAGCACATCGGGATCGCTTGCCGCGCGAAGGTGTCTGAGACCTTCTCTCCAACAGTAATCCAATGAGAGATCGTGCTATTCCAGTCGGCCAATCGTGATCCCAACAAACCACAATAGGTTGCCAACGCCTTCGCTCTATCGTCCTCATATCCCGAACTCTTCATTTCTACCGTCGCTTCACGAACCACGGCAGCGAAGGTCAAGAGGCATAGCATCTGACGGCGGGTGAACAGATCACCGAACGTGGTTAAACCATATAGAGGAGTCCAACAACTATTCTTTGCATCGGTAGTGATTGGTTCGTCAGGGATTGTCAATCCAGTCCGGTTCAGTAACGATTCAATTCGCCTTTTGACAGATTCATTGTCAGCGACCGAAGTGCACTCCTCTCCAGAAAAATAGATTTTCCCCGTTTCATGTTCCCGAGTCGAAACAACGGCCATCAGTTGTTCCCCCAGTCGATGTGAACAACCCTCCTGTTTTACATAATCGCTGTCACAGACCGTCCCGCAGAAAGGACAAGTCGCGTTTCCCGCGCTCGAACCTGCGTCGGGATCAAAACCCAGTCGTTTCGGAGATTGATCTTCTACCACTTCAAATGTGACGCGCTTCTTGCCTCTTGGAGCGACCGCTCGCAGTGCAACGCACCTGCGGTCCTTTTTGCACAACCAAGTCTGCCGTTGCAGAGGTACTGATGCTCTACACGTTGGATTCTTGCATGTGACGGTACGCGCCCACAGAAAAGCAATGGGCTGTAGATAACCAGGCGGTATTTTTGTATTTTGACCAGTCTTCCACAGCTCGACGTTCGTTTCTCGACGCTTTCCTTTGTAGTCTGGGTCGGCCAAGAATGGATAAAGATCGCCGATTTCTCCTTCGACCTTCTGCGATACCCACTCCCCCCAGTGCTTTACTTCTTCCGGCAGCCCAGCCCACGAACCACCGGATGCGCAGCCGTGTGACTTGGGATCAGGGCGGCCATACCGTTCTGGGTAAGCAAGCGTACAAAGCTCGATGATATGGGCGACAGGATTGAGGTCGAGTGCGTGCGCCTCACAACCTAGCCGCAAAGCTTCGAGTGGTATCGCACCGCCCCCTGCAAACATATCCAGAACTTTCGGTCGCGCTGCCCGTCCCTGCTCGATATCTTGGACGGTGACCTTCTTTTTTGTCTCTTGCGTTAGTCGCTCCGCGTGCGCTTCGAGAATGTGTTGTCGCGCCTCGGCAATGACTGTCGGAGTACCTGGATATTGGCATAGCCGGTCGATGAACTTCGCTGTGTTTGCGCGACCGAGAGATTTCTTCTTCTCATCGGTCGCCCCGTTTGGGACAAATCGGGAAGCCGGCACTAGCGCGCCATATACGGCAGCACGACACGCGACCAAGGGCCTCCGCGCCCACCACAGGTGAAGAGTCGAGATGTGTCCCTGGCGGACAGACTTTTCTCGCGACGCCTCCGCGCTGATTTTCTCAATCGGCAGGTAATCCTCAATGAGCCGTTTATCCTCGTTCACGGAAGCAACTCCCTCTGCTTTTCTGCTGCTCCTTCTATCGCATCCGCAGGAATATCGTAATAGCGTGCCGCAATGACCTCGCGCTTGGCATGATCGAGGTGCTTCACTGGGTTCTGAATTCGCAGCGGCTCGGACTCGGGATTGTCGAGCGGGTTCCAAACCACATAAAGCCAATAACTGTCCGCTAGTTGCATCGCCTTGTACCACTCATTTGTTGTGAGTCGGATGGGCTGACCGCGCTGACGCCCTTTGACCTCGATGCGGCGTATGCCGGTCACCGGATCGCGGTAGCCGGTCTGTGGATCGGCGGGGCCAAGACTTCGCACGTCAAACCCAATCTTCATGTGTCCTACGCGCTCGCACTCGAAACCACGGCCTGTTTCGTAGGCAATGACGACATCCTCAGCAGCGATTTCGGACTTGCGCCGCACTTCGGGGTCGAGGTCATCGAGAACGGCGCCGATTTGCTGTTCGACCGAGCGTGTACTCGGGAGTACCAACGCGCTAGCCACGTGGCGCACGGGGGCATGCTTGGCCAAAGTCAGTCTTTGCAACCCTTCAAGACGCTCGGTGCGAGTCCGTTCGAGATCGGCGAGGTCGTTCTCGGCTCTCTGGCGAGCAATGGCCACTTCGGGCTCGCGCCCTTCCCTTGCCTTGAGGCTCATGACGCGATCTTGCGCGGCTCGGATACGCGCCTTGAAGGACTCTTGCAAATAGTCGCGGCAAACCTGGACAAAGTGTTGCCGCTCTTGCTGACACTCGCCGCGACGCTGCGTTTGGTAAGTGCTCTTGAGGAAGTCGGCCGCTGGCGTGACATCTTCTGGTTCAAGGTTCTCTGGCGCGGCCGGGTGGGCGGGCAGATCGAGCAAGGTATCTGCCGGAACTATCGAGAAACGCTCTTCATTGCTCAATATTTCTTCCCTTACAGCCACCAACTCTCCTAAAAGCGTCTGCGTCTCGCCCTTCGTGTTCTGGCCGCGCACAGCCATCTCAAAGAAGTGCAGTTGATAAGGTGCTTCGCTGTTCGTGTCCACGAATACGCCGACACCAGACGTGACCGCCCCGAGCATCTCATTCAGGCGCTCGTCAACAGCGGCGTAGAGCGCATGGCCAGGCCCGATTAGCACGGCGTCAATGTGCTGATCCAATTCCAGATGTTCTTTGTGAAATGTAAGCTTGCGGTACGCCGCCTCGGGTTTTCCCAGCCTTCGCACGCCGGCAAGCCGATCGGAGCGCAGGTCGGCCAAAACATGTTCAACGCGGTATAGGCCGTCAGCACGGGCCTCGACCTTCAGGCCGATCTCTCGAGCCGCGTTTAAGAAGTGCTGCTCGACATAGCGAGGCATTAGGCGGCGTTCTTCTGCTTCGGCATTTGCAGCTTGGAAACCCGAAAAGTCCACGTTCGCACGCGCCAGTGCGATTCCTGTAGCCTGCTCGTATTGGAGTAGTCGCTGAGGGTCAACACGCTCGATTTGATCGAGGTATTCATCCAAACGCCGAGGGTCGTTGGCCGCCTCGCGCAGTATTTCCGGCAGATTGACATCGTTCAGTGATAGAACTTCACCGATAGCGTCAAAAACGCGGTCCGCCAGTGCGGTCCGCATCTGCTCCATTTTCTGTAGCAGCCGCTCAAGGATGCGGCCCTCAATGATGTCCTGGCCTTGTTCGGATTCGCTCGCGACGAAATTGAAGGCGTGTACGTCACGCTCCTGGCCGATGCGGTGGATTCGACCAAGGCGCTGCTCCAGGCGTGTCGGATTC
>JAJYJL010000769.1 GCA_021789565.1 Acidobacteriota bacterium | reverse complement strand
CCCCCGCAGTGACTTCAGGTATTTCGGTCCGCCGACTGCAGCGCACGGGAAAACTTTCACCAGGTCCGCCCCTGCCTGCCAGGCCGTCACGATCTCGGTCGGCGTCAGGGCGCCGGGAATGCAGGGCTTGCTGTAACGCCGCGAGGTCTCGATGACCTTGACGTCGAGAGAAGGAGTGACAATAAACTCCGCTCCCGCCAGCAAAGCGGCGCGGCACGTTTCCGAATCCAGCACAGTGCCTGCCCCCAGCAGCACGCTCTCGCCAAACTGCTCCACCACGCGTTCCATCACGCGCAGAGCGTTCGGCACGCCCATGGTAATCTCCACCACCGGGACACCTCCGGCGACAACCGCTTCCACCGCCTTGAAGGCATCCTCCTCGTTCGATACGCGGACGATGGGAACAACTCCCACTTCCCGAAGCCGGTTTAAAACTTTCTCTCTCGACCACGACATGGCTGAATCCTCTCACTCAAGATGGCAATGCATGATAGCCTTCAAGGGCTGGATCGCCGGGAAGGGCTGCCGCTCCGTGGACCCGGCAGGCCTTCGCTCGAAAGGTTCAGACCTAACGGGCCACTCGAAGACTTGCGCCCTTCAACAACTTTTCCACTTCCTCCAGGGTCGCCCAGTTAAAGTCCCCCGGAATGGTCTGCTTCAGCGAACTGAAGGCGTTTCCGTAGCGCACGGCGGCATCGTAGGAATTTTTTGCCAGGTAGCCGTAAATGAATCCTGCGCTGAAGGAATCACCGCCGCCGACGCGGTCAACAATCTCCAGGTCATACTTGATATCGTCATAAAACTTGCCGTCGGCGTAAGCAATGGCCGACCAGGTGTTTCGCCACACCAGGGGGTTTTCGCGCAGGGTGATGGCCACGGCTTTGAACTTGAATTTTTCCTGCAGGCGTCGGGCGACTTCCTTGTAGCTGTCGGCTGTGATCTCTTTGTATCCCTGGTCGTCATTTGTTCCCGACGCCTTGATCTTGAAGACCACGCTCGTATCTTCTTCCGTGGTGATCAAGACATCTACGAATTCCATCAATGGCTCCTGCACCGTCTGTGCTTTGTCCGGTGACCAGAGCTTTCCGCGGTAGTTCAGGTCGTAGCTGACCGTAACGCCGGCGCGCTTTGCCGCCTCCAGAGCCTCACGCGTGACCGCGGCCGCCGAATCGCTCAGCGCCGGAGTGATGCCGCTGGTGTGGAACCATTTGGCTCCCGCAAACACTTTCTTCCAGTCCACCTCGCCGGGCTTGATGGTGGAGATGGCCGAATACGCGCGATCATAGAGAACGGAACTCGGCCGGGGCGCTGCCCCAAATTCAACGAAATAGAGGCCCAGTCTTCCACCTTCCGTCCAGACAATCTGAGAAGTGTCAACGCCGGCCTGTCGCGCCCGATTCTCCAGCAGGCGGGCCAGGGTGTTCTTGGGCAGGCGGGAAACCCAGCTACTCGTTAGCCCCAGCCTGCGGACGCCCACCGCCACATTCAATTCGCCGCCGCCAACCTGGACGTCGAGAGAATGGGTCTGCTCCAGCCGCTGAAAGTGTGGAGGCGCAAGCCGAATCATGGCTTCGCCAAAAGTTACAACATCCGCCATAGCGATATCCTCCGCATTGAGTTCGAGCCGACTGGTAAATATAAGGCTTTCCGATGAAAAATTCAGCCACTTTCGTGATGCCGGCAGGAAAACAGCCCTCAGGCATGCTGAATAGCCCCCGCGATAACGCGCAGGGTGGCCGGCTCATTATCACGGTTGGCGGCTGCGGACCTCTCGCTCCAGTATACCCTGCAACGCGCCTCGAGCGTTGACTTCGGCTCTTCCGCAAGGGTAGAGTAAACATTTGTCCCAGTCGCGATTTTCCACTTCGAGCACCACAACCTGCATTGGGGAAATAAGGTGAAGGAAAGCCAGGTTTTAAGGACGATTATCGCTGCCCGCCGGCGTCGTATTGAAGAAGCTCGCGCCAGCGTTCCCCTGGCCGGTCTTCGCCAGGCAGCAGCAGCGCGGTCCGACTTCCGGGATTTTTCCGGGGCGCTCTCGGGTAAGAAGTTGAGCGTGATCGCGGAGCTCAAGAGAGCCTCGCCCTCGCGGGGGCTTCTGCGGCCTGATTTCCGCCCCCCGGAAATCGCCACGTCCTACCAGCAGGCGGGAGCTTCGGCGCTTTCCGTGTTGACGGAAGAAGAGTTTTTCCAGGGATCGCTCAATCACCTGAAGGCCGTGCGAAGTGCAGTCCGCCTGCCTATCCTGCGGAAAGACTTTATCATTGACGAATACCAGGTTTACGAATCGGCGGCCGCTGGTGCTGACGCGCTCCTGTTGATTGTCGCTGCGCTTGAGGACAAGGACTTGAAACGGCTTCTCGAACTTTCACAACGGTTGCGTGTGGCTGCCCTGGTGGAAGTCCACACGGCGCAGGAACTTGAACGGGCCCTCGCCGCCGGCGCGCAAATCATCGGAGTCAACAACCGCGACCTGGGCACCCTTGAGGTCAGCCTGGAAACGTCCTTCCGTCTTCGCGACAAAATTCCCCCGGCGTGCCTGGCCGTCAGCGAGAGCGGAATCAAGAGCGGCGATGATTTGGAAAGCCTTGCAGAGGCAGGATTCAACGCTGTGCTGATCGGCGAGCACCTGATGCTGGCGGAAGATCCGGGAAAAGAATTGTCGCGGCTTCTCAGCAGCGCGCCAACTCTCAAAATGGCCGGAGCCTGACCCGATGCGGACCCGGATCAAAGTCTGCGGAATGACGCGCCTTGAAGACGCCCTGCTGGCCGCCGAACTTGGGGCCGATGCCCTGGGGTTCAACTTTTACAGGCCCTCGCCGCGTTATATTGCGCCGGACGCCGCCCGTGCCATCATCCGCTGCCTGCCGCCGTTCGTGATGCCGGTTGGAGTCTACGCGAACGAAACAGACATGGAGCACGTCACTGGCATGGCGGCTGAAGCCGGGGTGGGCGCCATTCAACTCCACGGTCCACAGTTCCCTGAGGCTGCCGGGCCGCCGGCCGGCTACTCTTTGGTCCGTGCGGTGGCTGTGGGAGAGGATTTTACTGCCGAGTCGCTTGCAGCTATCCAGGCGAATGCCTTTCTTCTGGATGCCTTTCATCCGCAGTTGAGCGGCGGAACAGGAAAGCAATTTGACTGGGAACTGGCGCGCGACGCCAACAGGTATGGCGACATCATCCTTGCCGGCGGTTTGAATCCCGGCAACGTGGGACGCGCCATTCAGGAGGTTCGCCCCTACGCCGTCGATGTGGCGAGCGGTGTGGAATCCGCGCCGGGGCAAAAGGACCCTGCGCTGCTTCGGGCGTTCTTCGCAGCGGTGCAGGAAGCCGACCGCGATCTCTAAGTCATCCGGGTTGGATTGGAAGTGAACAAAATGCCGGACGCGCAACTGACAACAACCGGGCCTGACGTTCGCGGGCGCTTTGGAGAATTCGGCGGGCGCTACGTGCCGGAAACGCTCATGCACCCCATCGAGCAGCTTGAGCGCGCCTACGAAGATGCCAGGAACGACGCGGCATTCCAGGCGGAATTCAAGCGGCTGCTGCGGTACTACGCCGGGCGCCCTACGCCGCTCTACCATGCCGAACGCCTCACAAAGCACCTGGGCGGCGCGCAGATTTATCTGAAGCGCGAAGACCTGCTCCACACCGGTGCTCACAAAATCAACAACTGCATCGGCCAGGGACTGCTGGCGGTGCGCATGGGCAAGACCCGGCTGATTGCCGAAACCGGAGCCGGCCAGCACGGCGTGGCTACGGCGACGGTGGCGGCGCTGCTGGGCCTCGAGTGCCGCGTGTACATGGGCGAAGAAGACATGGCCCGGCAAACGCCCAACGTCTTCCGCATGCGCCTGCTGGGCACGGAGGTGATGGGAGTGAGTTCCGGTTCCAGGACGCTGAAGGACGCCATCAACGAGGGCATGCGCGACTGGGTTGCCAGCATTGAAAACACTCACTACCTGATGGGTTCGGTGCTGGGGCCGCACCCCTACCCGATGATGGTCCGTGACTTCCAGCGCGTGATCGGGCAGGAAGCGCGCGGCCAGATCCTCGAACTTGCCGGACGCCTGCCGGACTGCCTCTTCGCCTGTGTGGGCGGCGGCAGCAATTCCATTGGGCTGTTCTATGACTTCATTCCCGATGCCTCGGTCAAAATGGTTGGAGTTGAGGCCGGAGGGCGGTCACTTGATCTGGGCGAGCACGCGGCGCGCTTTTCCGGCGGCAAGCCCGGAGTGCTGCACGGCACCTACACTTACGTGCTGCAGGATGCGGACGGCATGATATCGAAAACGCACTCGGTTTCAGCCGGCCTCGACTATCCGGCCGTCGGGCCCGAACACGCGGCGCTCCACCAGCAGGGCAGGGTGGAATATACTCATGCCGGGGACCAGGAAGCCCTGGAGGCCGCGTGCCTGCTGGCGCGGACGGAAGGGATTATTCCCGCGCTCGAATCCTCGCACGCTCTGGCAGAAGTGGTGAAGCGCGCGCCCGGCGCCGCGAAGGATGCGATTTTTGTGGTCAATCTTTCCGGCCGGGGTGACAAAGACCTGGGCATTTTCCAGTCCGCGGGAATTTTGTAAAGCCGAGAGATTTCGATTTCGTTCGATATGCCTACTGTTTCAACATCGCGAATTCAGGAGAAGTTCCGGCAGCTCCGCAACGCCAACGCCCGGGGCCTGGTAATTTATCTGACCGCCGGCGACCCATCCCTTGAGGCCACGGGCGGCCTGCTCGAAGCAGTTGAACGCGGGGGCGCGGACATCATCGAACTCGGCATTCCCTTCTCTGACCCGCTGGCGGACGGCCCCGTCATTCAGCGGGCGTCGGAACGCGCATTGGCGAGCGGCACAAGCCTTCACAAAGTACTCGAAGCGATTCCGGATTGGAGAAAGAGGATCAAAGCCCCGATGGTCCTTTTCAGCTATTACAACCCGATCCTGCAATACGGCCTGGAGAACTTCGCTCGCGACGCCAGCAAGGCCGGCGCGGACGGAGTGCTCGCCGTCGACCTGTCT
>JAJYJL010000768.1 GCA_021789565.1 Acidobacteriota bacterium | reverse complement strand
AAAAAGGAGTGCGGCAACAACGATAACATCGGTGAAAAAGAGCTGAGGCGCGCCCATCTGGAAGAAACCGTCAACAGCGTCGATCACCAGAGTAAATCGGGGAACCGGCAAGACAAAAAACCGCAAATGCCGGAGCACGATGATGAGCAGTGACCAATGGAATGCCAGCGCGCCCAGCCAAATCCACTTGTCTTCAGCATAGAGTAACCTTGGCCCTTCACGGAGTTGCGCACGGCTGTTGCGGAAAAGTGACCGGAAAAGCAGGATCTCCAGGACCATCCGGACTGCAACGCCGAGTTTAGTGTGGGGACTCTCAACCCAACTCGGCTTGATCCAGGACAATGTCTTTTGCTGTCCACAAGTCGTGGGAATGTGGAAAGGAACAGGGGTGTTCGCCCATTTAAGAACGCGGAATGTCAGCCCGGCCAGAAATGCGGCCATCGCTGTATATGGAACGATGACACCCAAGAATAAGCGAGTGCTACTATTCTCTCCGCCGGCGAGTGCGAGGCCGGTTACCACCAGAATCAAAATGAAAGAAGTCAGTGCATTCAAGAACCCATCACCGTCCCTCGACTTCTGAGTAAATTCTTTGCAGCAGCGCCACCCTGCGTCTGGCTTCGCTGACCTGGATGTCGGAGATTTTTGCCCGACACTGCGCATAGAGGTCGAACGCGGCCAGGGCCATCTCATCAACCCGTCTGTCCAGTTCAAGGCGCATTACCGCATCGGATGGCAGTTCCTGTTGCAGGACTTCCTTCAGCAGGAACACAAATCCCACTGCCTCTCGGGCAGAGAAGTTCTGAACTGCCCGGATGCGAACAATACCCTCCAAGGTTTGCCGAATTCGCGCGAGGTCCATGTCGCCAAACAGTTCATCAACCAGGAGCGGAATCCCGCCCTTGAGGGTCTGTCCCACGGGATTCCGAAAACTGTCCGTCTCATGAACCAGGAATTGCGTGCTCTGGCTGGGGTAAGTCTGGAGTGTCAGAGCCAGCCACTCCCGGGAGATTGCTCGCTTCTGCTCTGACGAAACGTTCAGCATCTTACCCTCCTAAACGCATCCGGTGGGCTTGGGAAGGCCGGCAAGCTTGCAGGCACCTTTTGCAGGTCCTGAAGGGAAGAGGTTGTAAATTTCTTTCAGCGTGAATCCTGTCTGCTTGCACACCTTGCGAACCATCGGGGCGATGCCGAACTGCAGGTAGTAGTTGCGAATGTAATGGATGACTTTCCAGTGGTCTTCCGTTAATTCCGTGATACCCTCGGTGGACATAAAATCTCTGGCCACATCGTCATTCCAGAGGTCGGGATCCTGAAGGAAACCATCCTCGTCAACTTCATAGACCTTTCCTTCACATGCATAGCTAGGCATACTCTCTATCTCCTTTAGACCATGTCGATATACCCGCACGGGCACTCCTGCGCGCACTTCTGGCACCCGTTGCAGAGTTCTAACTTGATCTTGTAATGTTCTCCTTTCGGCAGCTTGGCGAAGCAGTTGTTGGTGCAAAACATCCAGCATGTTTCGCAGTCCATGCACATGCCGCAGGACATGCAGCGTCTGGCCTCCGCCAGCGCATCGGCCTCCGAAAGACCCTGCTCGATTTCAGCTTTCACGTCGCGCTCAGCCACCGCAAGCCGCGGTCGCTCATGGGGAGAGCTGCCCTCGTAATAGCCGAGCTTCATTCGATCAGTCTTGATAACACCCGGAAGGATGGGCTTCTCCGCGGTCTTTCCACGCAGGCGAGCATCAATTGCTTCAGCGGCAAAACGACCCTGTGAAATCGCGATCGTAACCAGCCCCAGGGTTACATCGTCGCCGCCGGCGTACACTCCCTCGACGCCGGTTGTTCCCCATTGGTCCGCCTTGATCCAATCCTTGCCTTCGTGGAGCCCGTTGAAGCCTGCGAACTCCGGCTCCTGGCTGATGGCGGCAATGATCGCCGTGGCATCGAGATCGAACTCAGACCCAGGCTGTGGGACGGGGCGACGACGTCCGGAGGCGTCCGGGTCGCCCAGTTTCATCCTGATGCATCGCATGCCCTTGGCCTTGCCGTCAGTCACAAGGATCTCAACCGGGGCGGCCAGCAATTGAATGTCGACACCTTCCTCGATGGCTCCTTCAATCTCCTGCTTGATGGCTGGCATTTCGTTTCGCGAACGGCGGTAAAGAACGGTGACCGAAGCGCCCAGGCGCTTGCTCACGCGCGCCGCATCGATGGCCGTATCGCCACCGCCTATCACGATTACCCTGCTTCCCACCGATACTTCTTCACCGCTATTAACGTGGTTCAGAAATGAAGTCCCTGTGAAAACGTTCGGAGCATCTTCACCTGCAACGCCCAGCTTCAAACCCTTGTGGGCACCGATGCCCACGAAGACGACTTTGTATTCGGTCTTGAGAGCTTCGAGAGAGACCCCGTCGCCGATGACGCGATTACATTTAAGTTCGACTCCAAGGTCGAGAACCTTCTGGATTTCCGCATCCAGCACATTCCGGGGCAACCGGTATTGCGGAATGCCATACCGCAACATTCCGCCGGGCTTGCTGAACGCCTCGAAAACCGTCACGGCGTACCCGCGTCTCGCAAGCTGATAGGCGCACGACAATCCCGCAGGTCCCGCGCCCACAATGGCAATCTTCTCTTCGCGTTTTTCTTCCGTCAGTCTGGCCAGCTTAAGGGACTTTGATAAGCCGAAGTCTCCAATGAACCTCTCAAGCGCATTGATGGCCACCGAGCCGTCCTTTTCGATCCGATTGCACGCGTCTTCGCAGGGATGCGGGCAAACGCGGCCGCAGACGGCGGGGAATGGGTTACGGTCGGTAATTGTGCGCCAAGCGGTTTCGTAGGCCTGTTCGTTGGTGCGGCCGTATGCCTCCGCCTGGGAAACGGTGTTGATCCAGGCGCGAATATCCGTGCCACAGGGGCAGCCTTCTGCGCACGGGGGCGTCTTGGCAATGTAGCGCGGGCGCAGGTGGCTGACTTCAGCTCCCGCACTGGACGCTCCCTTAAGCGCCGGTTTTTTTACAGCTTTAAAAACAACCACGGGTTTGCTCCGCCCTACGCATAGGGATAGATTCGCCGCTTAAAGCTTTCTAGCTGAGCGAGGAGACGGTCATGTTTCTGCTCATCCTCAATGAGATAGGTCAACAGATGCCTCAGGACAAAAAGCCGGCAATCCTGCCGTGCTTTCTCCGCCAGGGCGAGCGTTTCCTTTTCCATCTCGGCGTGCCGCTCGATGCTTTCCCAGATCTGGCCCAGTTCGTCCGGCGTCAGGCTGATCGCCTGCTTCTCCAGGCTGTCGAGCATCACCTGCTGGACCTTCTTGTGCATCACCGAGTCCTGCCGGATGATTTCCATGACCAGGCGGATCAGCGGATTCTGCGTCTTCCCGATAATCCCTGTGCACGCAGCCACGCTGCCATCTTCGATTTCCTGCCACTGCCGAAGTATCGAGGCGAGTTCCGCAAGGTTTTCTGCAGGCTTCTCTTCTTTCTGAAGCTGCTTACTCATAAGGACTCCTTCCTGACGCATTGCATTCTTCGTGCCGGTTCTAACTAGTCGGGCGCCGCGCCTTCCTTATGTGGAAGGGTGATAAAGCTTCCACCAAAATAGCTGTAAACACAGCGTCCGGAGTCAATCAACTGCCGGATGGCGAGCCTGCAGTCATCCTTGCTGCACTCTGCGGCGCCGTGTCTGGCAATCATGGCCTTGGTCAGGTCCGTCGCCTTCAGGTTCTTCTTGCCCTGGCATTCAGCGACCATCGCGTACATTTCCTCAGCTAGCGTTTCGATTTGGACAGCCATAGTCATCTCCTAGAACCTCAAGTGTGCGGACCGCGCGTAGGTCAATCCGGCGTTCTTGAAGTCATCGATGTGGTAACGAGTAAACTCGATACCGGTCAGTTCAAAGAATCTTGGCCAGCCAATCCGGTCAATCCACTCGCCCACGCGCTCGTACTTGCGGGCGTTCCGAGCGTAGACATCCACAATGTTCACTACCGCCTCCACGACCTCCGGCCAGCGCGGTGGATTGTTCGGAATAAAAGGAATGGCCAGCTTGGAAAATCTGGGGGCGGAGCGTGCGTTGCTGACTTTGCCGCCCACCCAGATGGAAAGTCCGTCGTTTTCGGGATCATTTAGCGGCATCGCTGGGCAAACCGTGTAGCAGTTACCGCAGTACATACACTGTGCCTCGATCACCTCAACAGAGGGCTTGCCGTCCACAGTCGCGGAGCGGATGGCACCCGTCGGGCAGGAAGCAATAACTGTGGGAATTTCGCAGACTTTGTTCAACGTGTCATGCCGGACCTTCGGAGCTCGCCGGTGAATGCCCAGAATCGCGATGTCCGAGCAATGGACCGCGCCGCACATATTCAGGCAGCACGCCAGAGCAATACGCAGCTTGGCGGGAAGTTTCTGTTCTTTGAAGTGATCGTACACGGCATCCATCACGGCCTTCACAATGCCGGAAGCGTCGGTCGCCGAGGAATGACAGTGCACCCATCCTTGCGTGTGGACGATGTTGCTGATGGCGTTTCCAGTCCCGCCGACAGGGAAACCTGCTGCTGCAAGATCCCTCTTCAGCGGCTCGATATTGTCGGGATTGTCCAGCAGAAATTCCACGTTGTTGCGGCTGGTAAAGCGCAGGTATCCGCCTGAGTATCTTTCTGCCAGGTCTGCAAACAATCTCACTGTCTGGATGCTCAACAGGCGCGGAGAGCCGGCCCGCACGGTATAGATCCGGTCACCGGTCTCCGATACATGGCAGAGAACACCGGGCGCCGGGTTTTCGTGGTATTTCCACTTGCCATAGTTCTTCTTGATGACCGGATGCAGAAATTGCTCATAATGTGGGGGTCCGATATCAGTTAGACGCTCAGTTGGTGTTCCCATTATTTCGTCTCCTTAACTGTTGCTTCGTTCGGCGCTTCCTCGTCAGACGCGTCCGCGACGTCTCCGGTCTGGAAAAAGATGTAAGGGTTATCACGTGGAGCTGAGATCATCTCCGGGACGGGGTCAA
>JAJYJL010000767.1 GCA_021789565.1 Acidobacteriota bacterium | reverse complement strand
TGCAATCGCCTGCACGACAAACTCTTCGGCCACTCTGGCTCGTGAACGTTGCGGCCTTTGCGTCCTTAAGCTTTCAAGAATTACAGATTGCGCCCGGCAAATCAAGAATCGGAAAACGGCGGCGTGGGTCCCAGCTTCAGTAGCGGCGGCTTCACGCCGCCAACTGACCAGTAAAAGTTGCCGCTACAACTCTTGCGCGCCCCATACCTACCCAATGCGCAGTTGACAATTCATCCTTCGAAAACTGATACTTGACTTGCTGCGTTGAAAGGGAGGTCAACGGAGGCAGGTATTGCCGGCTCAGCACCCGATTTGCTCCAGTTAGAGCGCCCTCCTTCAGGGTCCGTTCATGACAAATTGCAGGAATAGTTTTGCTTCACGGCGGCGCGTATGGGCCAGCCGCGTATTTCTGTGCTGTGCCCTCGCCGGTCTGATCTTCAGCCTTCCGGCGCAGGCCGGGCAAACCACCCGCAAGGGCCACCCAACAGCCAAAACCGCACCTGTCCGGCCGGTTGCACACAAGACGGCGCCGCCCCCTGTCGAGCTTTGCGCGGTAGTCCGCAACGTTCGCGGCGAGACGGCCGATAACCTGCGTCAGCTCGACTTCCGCCTCTACGACAACAACCGCCTGCAAAGGATCACCGATTTTGCCGGTAACATCATTCCCCAGCCCGTTTTGAACCTGAAGGTTCCCGGAACGGTCCGCTACACCGCACTCTACTTTGACGATCTTCATTACGACTTTACCGACACTATCCGCGTCACGGACAGCGCCTACGCCTACTTCCATTCAACTCTGGGCCCGCGGAGCAAAGTGGGAGTCTTTACAGCGTCAGGCGACATCACGCTGAACTTTACCGACGATCCGAAGAAACTCCACGCGGCGCTGCTGGCCATAAAGCCCCATCTGCCGTGGGCCACGCAGGCCAAGGCCTGCCCCCAGCTTTCAGATTTCCAGTCCTTCATGCTACTTTATGCGAATGATCCGCTGGCGTTGCAGATCGCGCTTGACGACATGAATGCCTGTGAATCGCATAACGGCCAGGAAGACCCGCCCGTGAGCAGCCTGCCGGCGGCAACGCTGCATCGGATGACGCAAACCGTCAAAACCCGCGCCACGCAGGAAATTGCTGAGAGCGAAGCGCAGTCGCAGAAAACGCTCGGCGGCCTCGATAAGCTGATTACTGCCGTTTCCACGTTGCCCGATCCGCGCTCCATCATTGTCGCCTCGCCAGGATTTCTGGCAGGCTCGCAGGCCAGGCAGATTGACCTGCTGGCGCGGCGCGCGACTCGTCTGCACATTATCATCAGCGCGCTGGATACGACCGGCCTGCTCCGCCAGCTGCCGCAGCCCGCGCCCACCAACAACCCCAGGCTGGACAAAGAGCGTGAATACATCGTGGCCGGCAAGAATCAGATGCTGGCCGACCGGGCGTCAATGTCGGCCGACGTGCTTCTGGGCCTCTCGACGATGACCGGCGGCAACTTTGTCGCCAACAAGGATGACTTGGAGTCGGGTTTCCAGGCCGCCATGCCACTGCCGCCCGCTTATTATGTGCTGGGATACACTCCAACCGATTGGAGAGAAAACGGCAGCTTCCACAACGTTCGCGTCCAGGTTGTCCATCACGGCCTGATGGGCGTGCAGGCGCCGTCGGGCTATTACGCGCCTGGGACTCCCGAAGAGATCACGAGATCATCCCTGCGCGGCCGGCATTCAATTCGCCCGCGGAAATAATCCTCCGATATGGAACTTACCGACCGTTCACGCGCCGCCGCCCGACGCTCCCTGCTTCGCTGGTACCGGCTGCGGGCCCGCGCTCTGCCGTGGCGAGCGTCCCGGTCTCCATACACCATCTGGGTGTCGGAGATCATGCTCCAGCAGACGCAGATTGACACGGTCATCCCCTATTACCAGCGCTTCCTGCGGGAATTTCCCACCGTTGAACGGCTGGCCGGCGCGCCGCTCGAACGCGTACTGGAACTATGGTCAGGCCTGGGATATTACCGCCGCGCCCGCAACCTGCACCAGGCTGCACAGGAAATGGCAGAAAAACACGGCGGACAATTCCCAAAGGAAATGAGGCAGGCTCGTTCCCTTCCCGGCGTAGGAGACTATACGGCGCGCGCGGTGCTGAGTATTGCCTACAACCAGCCCTTCGCCGTCCTCGATGGAAATGTGGCGAGGGTGATGGCACGTTTCCTCGCGATGCGCGGAAATCTGCACCAACGGCGATTCCGCAATGCCATCGAGGAACATCTCGACAGGCTTCTCTCACGGCGAAGTCCCGGTAATTTCAATCAAGCACTGATGGAACTCGGACAGACGCTCTGTCTGCCGCACTTGCCCCGATGTGGCCGTTGCCCTCTGCGAAGCTGGTGCCGGGGATTCCAGTCAGGCAAACCCGAAAACTTCCCCGAACCAAGGCCCCGCCGCCGGGCGGAAGAATGGTATATGGCGGCCGCCGTACTTTATAGAAACCGCCGGATTCTATTGTGCCGGGGCATGGACGACGGACTCCTCGACGACCTCTGGAATTTCCCCTCAGCGTTGGGACAGTCGCGCGGCCAGGCGCTGACGTTGTTGAAGAAAAAGCTGCAGACAGCGCTGGGTTCCTCGCCCACGATCAAAAAGTCCGCGCACCAGCTTCGCCACAACATCACCTATCGCCAAATCCGTGTTGAGGCCTACACGGGCGAGTTTGCCGGAACTTCGCCGGGGGATGGGTTCCGCTGGTTCCAGCCGTCGGACGTTGACCGGGCTGCGGTATCTCAATTGGCGCGCAAGATCGCCAGGAAGCTTGGCGAAGGTATTGCGTCACCAGGGAAAGTTGTGTAGGAACCCGCACGATCCGGTTTATGGGAGTTCGGAACTCTTGCCAGTGTCCGAATAAACGCAAGCGACCCACCACCAACAGAAGGCTCCCACCGCAGAATTCAAAGTACATGAAAAAGAAAGAAATTCTCGAAACGGTGAATCCATCATATCATCTTGATAAAAAAGATTATACGTCTCGCAAGATTTACTTGCCCACATTGTAATTATGTGATATACCCCATTCCCGAACGGTAGTCGTACGAAAATTGTCACAGATTTTAGCGACGGCTTTTACACCATATTTTGAAGGTCGACTAATAAATTATAGATGGTTCAGACTCTGGAGACTTCTGGAAATCAGGGTTATGCGAATCTCCTCTATTATGCAGATGAGCTTCGAGGATTTTGATAAATCAAGAGGCTTGTTCCGGGAGGAAAACCTTGATGATTGATTCACCAAATCCGCGAATGGTGGGAGCTTACTTACGCTCATTGTCATGGATTGTCCTCTCGGTTGTTTCGTCTTTCAGATCTTCAATACGAGGATCTGGCTCAAAGAAAACCGGGAAAAGTTGGGACTATATTTCGTACTTCTAATCCTATAGCCGACCCTTATGGGCCCGGTCGATGTTGGTTTCAAATTAGTCCTCCCGGCAAATCTTTGCGCACAAACAATTTTGTCCGCAAGTAAGTATTGAAATCCCGCTGTGGGACTTGGGGCAATCTAGCTGCAGCTCTTGTATTTTGTGGCAATTGCAACAGGCTGCAGGCAGAAACATAGCGCCGGAGTGCGTGTCCGGTATCGTACAAATGAGGAGGCTGACTTATGACCAAACTTTTTGGGCAAGGGGTCTCAAAGGGAGGCCGAAGGCTCTTGGAATGGCATTCTTGTTTCAGGAAAGGAGAATCCACAAGCAGCTTTAAACCTCTGGCACTTGCTTTGATATTGATTTCATTTTGCCCCGTTGTTTTGCTTGGCCAGTCCTTAACCAGCGGTTCGATCGCTGGCACGGTGACTGACCAATCCGGCGCAGTTATCGTAGGCGCAAAGGTCAGGCTCACGGACACAGCAACGAACGCCGGACATTTTATGCCCACCAATAGTGCGGGCCACTTTGTTTTTCCCTCGCTCAAGCCCGGGACCTACGAGCTTGAGGTCACAAAGCCCGGTTTTCAGAAGGTCAAGGTCATGGACGTCATAGCGGTTCTCAGCCGGACCACCACGATTAATGAAACGCTTCACGTGGGAGAAACCACACAGACCGTGCAGGTCACAGCCACGGGCGCGGCCCAACTGCAGACCATGAGTGCCACCATGGGCCAGACACTCTCCGGCGACCTGATGGACCTCCCGGTCATGAACCACGACGTTTCAAGCCTGCTCAATTACCAGGCCACTGCTTCGCCCACGTTCGGAGGGACGATGGATGATATTCATGGCGGCGGCGTCGCTGGCGCTACCGCCGACCAAAACAGCTTCGTCCTTGATGGCGCCACCAACACCAGCGGCCTCGAAGGCGACAACGGATACATTAACAACTTCAGCGGCTCCCAAAGGGGCATCGTTCCCACTCCCATCCAAACCATTCAAGAAGTGACGGTGAACACCAACAACACCACGGCCGACTTCAGCACCTCCGCGGGCGGTGAAATTCTCGCTGTTACCAAGCGCGGTCACGACCATTGGCACGGCTCCGGATATGACTTCTTCCAGGGTTCCTGGCTCAATGCCAATTCCTGGAGCAACAACTTCACTGGTGTTACGAAACCCAAAAGCCACCAGAACTTCTTTGGCTTCGACATCGGCGGGCCCATGACTCCCAAAGTGGCAGGGGGCAAGACATATTTTTATTTTAGCTTTATTGGGTCCCGGAACCCGTATAACATCGTTGGCAAACAGACCCGCACCGTTCCCTCGGCCAGCCTGGCCTCGGGCATCATCCAGATAAACACTGCGAAGAACGGGGTGCAGTCTTTCGACCTCTCCAATCCGGCTTCTCTCTCCACGGCGTGCGGCCCTACGGGGGGATTGCCCTGCGATCCTCGCATGATTGGGGTGAGTTCGGCGATCCAGAAGATGTGGCAGCAATACATGCCGGCACCCAACAGCTTCAACACCAACGGCGACAAGCTCAACACTTTCGCCTTTCGCGGTAATCTCACCGAGCCCGCCAACAATAACGAACTGATCGGCCGCATCGATCACAATTTCGGCGA
>JAJYJL010000766.1 GCA_021789565.1 Acidobacteriota bacterium | reverse complement strand
TTTTTGGCGCTACGGAGGTCACAGAGAAGAATTCTTGCCCGGAACCCACCGGGTCACGGACCGGCTGAAGAATTTTGATGGCTTATGTCACTACAGCAAAAGATCGAAGAACTTTTCGAGCGGAAATCGGACCAATACGGCGAGGAATATTTCACGGCCTTTGAGGAGTTCAAGAAGGCTTTGAATGAAGGCCAGGTTCGCGCCGCGGAGCCCGACGCGCAATCGGCCACGGGCTGGAAGGTAAACGCCTGGGTGAAGAAGGGAATTCTGCTGGGCTTCCGGATCGGTCGTGCCGAGGAGATGCCGCCTGCCGGCTTCCAGTTTCGCGACAAGCAGACGTATCCGCTGAAGCAGATTCCCGGCGGGCAGAATGTGCGCGTAGTTCCAGGCGGATCTTCCATCCGCGACGGCTGTTACATCGGCAAAAACGTAACCTGCATGCCGCCGATGTACGTGAACGCAGGCGCCTACGTGGACGACGGGACCATGGTTGATTCTCATGCGCTGGTGGGTTCCTGCGCGCAGATCGGCAAGCGGTGCCACCTGTCCGCGGCAGCGCAGATCGGCGGAGTGCTGGAGCCGGTGGGCGCGCTGCCGGTGATCATTGAGGATGACGTTCTGGTGGGAGGCAATTGCGGCGTTTACGAGGGCACGGTTGTCGGCCGGGAAGCGGTGCTGGCCGCCGGAACGATTCTAACGGGTTCAACGCCGGTTTATGACCTGGTTCGCGAAACGGTCTATCGCCGCGAGGACGGCCGTCCGTTGATGATCCCTCCGGGCGCGGTGGTGGTTCCCGGAGCGCGCGCGGTGACGCGAGGGCGTGGCAAGGAATGGAATCTCTCGCTTTACACGCCGGTCATCATCAAGTACCGGGATGAAAAAACTGACCAGGCCGTGAGACTCGAAGACCTGCTTCGATGAGGTGCTGCCATGCCGGAAAATGCCGAGGTCGCCTACACCCCCCGGGTTCGGATTGAGCGCCAGGTTGGCCCCATGAGGCTGGCCTATCTGCCCGGCAGCGAAAAGCCCGTGCAATTTGGCGTGCATTCGGAAGTTGCCGAGCATTACAAGGTCCCGCCTGAAAAATATCCGCCTTGTGCAACCACGCTGGACTATGTGGTGGCCGCAACCGGCGGCTGACTGACCGGTCTTTTTGGCGGTGCGCTGGAAGCGCGCCAGATTGACGCCAGCAACGGCAAGCTGATCTCTGAAGTTATTGGCGAAGTCGAAGTGGACTGTAGAGTTCTGGTCATCCGGCGGATCCACGCGCATTACAAGCTGCAGGCGCCTGAATCACAGCGCGAAACCATAAAGCGCGTTCACGCCATGCACATGGATCGCTGCCCGGTGGCCCGCTCGCTGAAGGACGCAATTCATGTTTCCACTTCTTTTGAATTGATCGTCTAGTTCCAGCGAATCCTGCAAGAATGTTCGAACAGGGTTGCGGTGAGCCTGTGGTGGCACAGTTTCTGCAAGGCTTCATTTCCTCGTTACTCATGGATAACCAAAATCTATCGGCTGTATAAAAATTTGGAATTTCACTTTTGAGTGACCCGCGACCTATCGTTGGCACATAAGGAGTAGTCCCATGAGGCCGAGGTCCATCCTTGTCAGGGTGCCCGCCACCGTCGGGAACTTTGCCGGCGCGATGAATTGCGCTGCGGTGACGCTCGACGCCATGTTCAATGTGAAAGTTACGCCCAGGCTGGATGGCTGTGTGGGCATCCGGTACTTTGGCGAGAATGGCCATCTTGTCCCGCGAGACCGCCACAACCTGGTGGTGCGGGCGATGGAGGCGGCGCTCCATTTGAAAGGGCTGGAATTCAGCGGCGCTGATTTTGAGGTTTTCAGTTCAGTCCCGGTGGGCGTGGGTATGGGATCGAGCACCGCCGCAGTGCTGGCGGGATTGATTGCCGCAGACAGGCTCTACTCACTGCAGTTGAATGAGAAGACCCTGTTCGAGCTGGCACAGATCTATGAAGCGCGCGCGGACAACCTGCGCGCCGCCTGGCACGGCGGTTTTGTGGCTTGCACGGGTGAAGCCTCCGCGCTGACCCTGCGGCGAACTTTTGTGCCGGGAGATTTTGTGCTGAGCGTGGTTACTCCTGAGTTCGAGTCAGTCGTTGCGGTTACTGCAGGCACGAATCCGGACGAAATCCCCGAGCAGGACGCAGCATCGCATTTTGAGCGCGTCCGGACGCTCGGTGAACTGTTTGCCCAGTCGGGCAGGCGCAACATCGCCGGACTGGAATCCAGCGGAGCTCCCGTTCTGCGGAAAGCTGTGCCGGGGCTGGAAGAGGCCCTCCAAGTGCGCGCGGACGGAGTGATCGGCATTTTTGTTTGCGGGTCCGGGCCGGGGGTCGGCATTTTGAGCCGCGAGAATTCCGGCCCGGCCATCCGCGCCGTGCGGCAATGCTTCCTTGAAAACGGGGTCGCCTCAACGTACGGACTGTTCCGGCCCACCAACGTGGGCGCACAGGAACTGAATGCTGTAAGGGCCCACATTTCCTTCCCTGCCTCAAGGTTGACGGAAACGTTCCTGGGTGGATCCCTGTCGTAAATCCTGCCTGATTGTTGTTCTTGTATACTCAAGCGTGGAAATGGCCATGAAACGAGCTTCAGCCGCGAATAGGTTTGACCACGTGGAAATCTCTCTGTTATCGTAACGGTTTAATCTTTCATGGGAGAAGACCTCTAAGTAATGGGGAACGTTAAAGTTACGCTGCCTGACGGCACTCAAAAGGAAATTCCGCAAGGGACCAGCGCCCGCGAGGTGGCGCAGTCCATCGGGGCGGGGCTTGCCAAAGTGGCGCTTGCGGCGAAGGTAAATGGAACTTTAGTGGACTTGAGTGCGCCGCTCGAAGCCGATGGGGCCTTTCAGGTGATCACACCCAATTCGCCCGAGGGCCTGATGATCTACCGGCATTCATCGGCGCACCTGCTGGCCGCTGCGGTGCTGGAGCTTTTCCCCGACGCCCATCCCGGTATCGGACCGCCCACTGACACCGGATTCTTTTATGATTTTTACCGCGAGAAGCCCTTTACTGAGGCCGACCTTGCCCGCATTGAAGCCAAGATGAAGGAACTGGCTGATGCGGATATTCCTTACGAACGGGTCTATTTTCCCAAGGCGGAAGGTCTGAAGATTTTTGACAAGATGGGCGAATTTTTGAAGTGCGAGCTGATCGAGGAAAAGGCAGAGCCGGTTTTTTCTGCGTACCGCACGGGGAAGTTTCTCGATTTCTGCCGAGGCCCGCACATCCCCTCGACGGGACGCATCAAGGCGTTCAAGCTACTGAGCGTGGCGGGTGCGCACTGGAAGGGCGATGAAAAGTCGCACCCGATGCAGCGGATTTACGGCACGGCCTTCTTCACCCAAAAAGAGCTGGACGAATACATTCACCAGATGGAAGAAGCCAGGAAGCGCGACCACCGGCGCCTGGGCAAGGAACTGGACCTGTTCAGCATCCAGGATGAAGCCGGACCGGGCCTGATCTTCTGGCATCCCAAGGGCGGCGTCATCCGGCGGGAAATTGAGGACTGGCTGCGTGACGAACTCATCGCGCACGGCTACGACATGGTTTACACGCCGCACGCCATGCGGCTCCATTTGTGGGAGACCAGCGGCCACGCGAATTTCTATCGCGAGAACATGTTCGGGCCGATGGAAGTGGAAAACGAGCGCTATCAATTGAAGCCGATGAATTGCCCGGGCCACATTCTGATTTATAAAGACCGCCGCCGCAGCTACCGGGAACTGCCCATGCGCCTGGCCGAACTCGGAACGGTTTATCGCTATGAGCGCTCGGGCGTGATGCACGGATTGCTGCGCGTTCGCGGCTTCACGCAGGATGACGCGCATATCTTCTGCATGCCGGAGCAACTTGAGAGTGAAGTCCAGGATTGTGTGGAGTTCGCCCAGCTGGTCCTGAAGACGTTTGGCTTTGACCGGTTCGAAGTAGAGCTCTCTGCGCGCGACCCCCAGCACGCCGAGCATTATGCCGGGACGGTGGAAGAATGGGACCGCGCCGAAGCCGCTTTGATGAATACGCTCAAGCGGATGGACATTCCCTACAAATACATGCCGGGCGAAGCGGTGTTTTATGGACCGAAAATTGATGTTAAGCTAGTGGACGCCATCGGCCGGCCCTGGCAGTTGACCACAGTGCAGTTTGACTTTAACCTGCCGCGCCGCTTCGGGCTGGAATACACGGCTGCGGACGGAAAGCCGCATACACCCGTGATGGTGCACCGGGCGTTGCTGGGTTCTGTGGAGAGATTTTTCGGCGTTCTGATTGAGCACTACGCCGGGGCCTTCCCGGTGTGGCTCTCGCCCGTGCAGTCAGTGGTGCTGCCGATCAGCGAGAAGCATACAGACTATGCGCGCAAGGCGGCCGGAGAGTTGAGGGCGGCCGGCATCCGGGTGGAATTGGACGACCGGAATGAAAAGTTGAACGCCCGCATTCGCGATGCCCAGCTCCAGCGGATTCCTTTTATGCTGGTGGTGGGAGACCGCGAGGCGCAGGGCGGGGGAGTGGCCGTTCGCAGGCGCGACACCGGAGATGCCGGTTTCCACTCCCTTGCGGAGTTTAAGTCTTACCTTCGCGAACTTATCGACACGCGGGCTAATCAATGGTAAGCTTTCGATAGTGGATAAGAAAAGCAACGCTTACCTGAATGCAAGAAGTATCTGACATAATTTAGGTTAGAGCGGTCGAATAGACCAGGAGGACTATCTATCAGTCGGAATTACGTACGAGTCAATGAAAAAATCCGCGCCCGGGAAATTCGTCTGATCGACGAGGGCGGAAACCAGATTGGAGTGATGCCCCCCATTGAGGCATTGAAGATTGCCCGGGAGCAGGGTCTTGACTTGGTGGAAGTGGCGCCTCAGGCAAACCCGCCCGTCTGCCGCATTATCAACTACGGGAAATACCTGTACCAGTTGAGCAAGCGGCAGCATGAAGCCCGGAAGCACCAGAAGGCAGCCGGACTGAAAGAAGTCAAGATGCGTCCGCGTATCTCGGTGCATGATTTTGAAA
>JAJYJL010000765.1 GCA_021789565.1 Acidobacteriota bacterium | reverse complement strand
TGATGGCCGGCAGCCCACTGACCGTGGCGCTGGCCAACGCATGGCTCGACGGCCTGCACGGGTTTGACATCAAAACCGCATGGGAAGGGATGTACAAGGACGCAACCGAGGTTCCGCCGGCGGCCAAACCTTACGTCGGCGAAGAAGGGATGGAATGGATCAACAAGCTGCACTACGTGCCGAATGACAAAATCAGCTACGGCTCGGTTTCGCAGATACAGGAGGACTGCATCGCTTACGCGTCGCTCTATTATCTGGCTGTGAAACTGGGGAAGACCGCAGAAGCGAAGCAACTCTACCAGCGCGCGCTTTACTACCGCAACGTGTTTGACCACCAGGACGGCTTCTTCCGCCCGCGCAACGCGGACGGCAAGTGGGTCCCGGATTTTGACCCGGCAAGGGAGCGGCATCAGAAGGGGACGCCACCCACTGGATTTATTGAAGGCTCGGGCTGGCATTACCAGTGGCTGGCGCCATCGGACATGGCATGGCTGATCCAGGCCGTAGGGAAAGACCGCTTCAACCAGCGGCTGAAGGAGTTTTTCAGCTATCCCAAACCCGGGTGGTATCCGCAGTACTACAATCCTTACAACGAAACCGACCTGGAGGCTCCCTTTGAATTCAACTTTTCCGGCGAGCCTTGGGAGGCCCAGCGCGCTGTTCGGCGCATTCTAAATGAAAACTACACCACGGCTTATGACGGCATTCCGGGCGACGACGATTGCGGCGAAATGTCTTCCTGGGCGGTGTTGACAATGATGGGGATTTATACCGTGGACCCTGCCAGCCTGGCCTATGAACTGGTCAGTCCCATGTTCAGCAGGGTCGTTGTCCACCTGCACGCGCCCTATAAGGGCCAGACGTTCATCATCGAGGCGTCGCAGAATCCCGAGGACAAACCCTATATCCAGAACGTCAAGCTGAACGGCAACGATCGCAACCAGAGTTGGATCAATTTCGCCGACATCAGCGCCGGCGGGAGGCTCCGCTTCAACCTGGGCGCGCAACCGAATAAATCCTGGGGATCGGCGCCAGGCGAGGAACCGCCCTCAATAAGCGAGGCAAAGCCCTGAGGTTTAGCTTGTTCGGCATCGCCTGAGAAACCGGGGGAGGGGGCGACCAAGTCACCGACTGGCCACCCTTCCCTGCTTTGTGGATGTAGGAAATTTCGCCCGCCTGGCAGTAAAACTTACCTCAGAGGACATTAGTCCACTTAAGAAATGGACTGTCATTTCAATGACTTAGACAAACTCGTAACATTGGCAGGCCTCTTGCCCTCTAAAGAATAGGACGGGTTAATCAAACCAAAGGAGGAGGACCGTGAAGTTTTTGACAAAAACGGCCAAAGGCGTATTTCCATGTCTGTTGCTGCTTGCCCCGCTGCTTCTGGGTGGGAAGCTTCAGGCAAAGAACCAGGTGCTGGGGCAAATCCAGTTTGACGCGGCCAACAAAGCGGCCAAAAGTTCGGGCGTCTGGGTTGACGGCCAATACGTCGGTTACCTGAAGGAACTGAAAGGTTCAAAAAAGATCCTGCTGTTGCCAGGCAAACATCGGGTTGAGGTCCGGCAGTCCGGTTACCAGGACTTCAATCGCGAAGTGATGCTTGAACCAGGACAAAAAGAAATTGTCGCTGTCCTCATGCAGAAGGACCCCAGCGCCCGTTACGGAAACCAAACCGCGCAGGTCAAAATATCCGGCAACCCTGAACGCGCTGCGGTCTTTGTTGACCATCGGTTCGTGGGGCACATTGACCAGTTCAACGGACCGGGGCAAGGCATGCTGCTGACACCCGGAAAACACCATATCAAGGTGTCGCTGCCCGGCTATCAGCCATTTGAAACGGAAGTGACACTGCTGCCACACCAGAAGCTCAAATTCAAAACCGACCTGCTGCCTGTTGATACTCTCGGTCGCACGGCCCACCGCTGACAGCGGACCGGCAATTGACGCCGCGCAGCAAAATTGCGCACGCGCGCCCGAATGCCGTCTCTCCTTGCTCCCATCCGCGATAGACTGGGAGTTAAAAGGAGACGAAATGAAAGCGTGCGTCCTGTACCAGACGGGAAAGATTGAAAACCATCCGCTTGTGCTGGCCAACGTGCCTGTGCCCGAGCCTTCAGATGACCAGTTGCTGGTGCAGGTGTCGGCGTGCGGGGTTTGCCGCACTGACCTGCATGTGATTGAGGCCGAACTGCCGCAGCGCAAAATGCCGGTGGTCCCCGGCCACCAGGTGGTCGGCGTCGTAGAGAAAATCGGCCGCGCCGTAACACAATTCAGGCCGGGCGACCGCGTGGGCATTGCGTGGCTGCACCGCACCTGCGGCAAATGCGAATACTGCCGCGCCGGGAAGGAAAATCTCTGCGACAACGCGGACTTCACCGGCTACACCGTCGATGGCGGATATGCCGAATACGCGCTGGCAGCCGAGCAGTTCACCTATCGCATTCCTGAAGGCTTTCCGGACCAGCAGGCAGCGCCGCTGCTGTGCGCGGGCATCATCGGGTTTCGCTCGCTGCGCCTCTCGGGCATCCAGCACGGAGGCCGGCTGGGATTTTACGGATTCGGATCGGCTGCGCACGTGGCCATCCAGGTGGCGCGCTACTGGGACGTGAAGGTTTATGCCGCCACACGTAACGAACGGCACCAGAAACTTGCCATGGAACTGGGGGCCGAATGGGCAGGCGGAACGCTGGCCGAGCCTCCGGTGAAACTGGACGCAGCGATCGTTTTCGCCCCGGCGGGGGAGATTGTTCCTGCGGCGCTCAAGGCGTTGAAAAAGGGAGGAACGCTGGCGCTGGCGGGAATCCACATGAGCCCCACGCCGCCAATTGACTACAACCTGCTCTACCACGAACGTGTCGTTCGCAGCGTGGCCAACAACACGCGTCAGGACGGCGAAGATTTTTTGCGCATCGCAGCCGAAATTCCGATCAGAACTCAGGTGGAGATTTATCCGATGAGCGACGCGAATCGCGCCCTTGATAACCTCAAAAATGACGCGATCCGCGGCTCAGCGGTCCTGCAGGTGAACACGGCGCAGGGGTAGTTGAAAAGGAAGGAATCATTTGGAGCGTCGCTGCGGGAATTTCGTGACTAACTTTGATCTCTTCTGCTATTCCAGTTCCTCGACAGCAACAAGAAACCAGCGGAACAGGCCGTCACGAAAAGGAGTTACCTGGTAAGTCAGTCGGCAAAGGACCTCTCTGTTCCGATCGCGGCGGTAAACCCGGACCTCAACGATTTCCGTTCTCGGGTCCATAAGAACGCCCCGTTACCGGGTTTCGGGGAGCGAGTTGCTGGTCAGGCAGTGGAACTTCAGGACCGATCCCAAAGTACCCGCCCCCCGAATTCAGGGTCCGGCATATATCATAGCAATCCACACGCCAAAGCCCCGCGCCTGAGTGTATCTGTTAGAATCCAAAGTGATTACGCATTAGGTTGACTGGTTACTCAACAGTAACATGATACACAGATAGTCGCCAAATGCTGACACTTGCTATCTCGCCGATGCACAAACGGAGTCACTCTTTGTCGACACCCGTCTCTCGGAGTACGAAAGCGGGAGGTGCTAACGTTCAATCTTGAAGCCGATTTTGACCTTTACCTGAAATTCTTCGATCTTGCCTTCCCGGATTCTGGCGCTTTCTCCCACAACTTCAAGCCAGTCCATATGGCGGACGGTTTTGGCGGCTTCAGCTACGGCGGCTTTTGCAGCTTCAGCAAAACTGACGGGTGAGGTACCAACCAACTCGGTGATTTTGTAAACGCCTGACATGTGCAAGGTCTCCTTTCGCAGTGAGGTCAGCGAGTCCCGGAATTCAAACACAGGATTGTGTCCAGGACAAAAGTATACACCCGCGGGTAGCGTTGTTTGCGCATCTCAGTCTATGATGGTTCGGTCGTCAACAAAGAACGTATCAAGCGGCTGATTGAGCTTTACTCGCTGCCTTCCAGAGGGCCTTGTTTTTGGGTTGTGCCCTGGACCGCGAAGCGATGCTGCCTGATGGCAGTCTCCGGCCGGCATCGAGGCTGATAAAATGGAAATTCTTTCATGAGCGAATCAAAGCCCATTCTGGTAACAGCAGGAATTATTATTCGAGGGCAGGAAATTCTGATTTGCCAGCGACACAAGTCCGATCCTTACGGGTTGCAATGGGAATTTCCGGGTGGCAAAGTCAAGGACGGCGAAGCACTGGAGGCAGCAATAGGGCGCGAGTTGCGCGAAGAATTGGGAATCGACGCAACAATCGGCGAGGAAGTGTACCGCTTACGTCATCGCTATCCTGACCGCTACGTCGAGGTCATCTTTTTCCGCGTGGACTCCTACCAGGGCAGCATTGTCAATAGGGTTTTCGAATCGATTGAATGGGTCCTGCGCCAGGACCTCGCTGGATACAATTTTCTTGAGGCCGACCGGGAACTGGTTGTGCGGATCTCAGAAGGAGCCATTGTTTGAGTGCCATGTGCCGAAACCGTAATAGAAGATGGGCCTTCGCCGCCGCGGGACTGGTGCTGGCAGGGCTCGTGTACAAAGCATCCGCGTTGCAAGCCGGACCCGGCTCATCCCAGGTTGAGATGGTGCCGTCTGGCCAGCAGAACTACGTGTGGGTAAACAGCGGCAGCGTGGAAGGCCATCTGGCTACAAATTATTCCCCGGGCGGCGCCTTTTCCCCGGACAATTCCACACTGGCCGTTGTCAGCAAGGACAAGATCGTTTTGTCGGACCTTGCGCAAGGTAACATCAAGAAAGTCCTCCACCCCAAGATTGCAGATCTTCGCGACCTCGACATCCAGTCGGCCAATTTCCTGGACGCAAACACGCTGTTTCTGCTGGGTACCGGCATTGTCCACGCGAAGGGCCAGACTGACCACCCGACCCCGCTGCTGGGATTCATATGGAATGTTCAGCAGGACGCGCTGGAAGGCAAAGTTGCGATGTTTGGTGCGGGGGGTGGGTTTGGGCCGCCGCGCTATTTTCCTCGAATCAAATACCTTGGGATATACAAGAACAGCGCTTTCATCCTGTGGAGCCCCCTCACACGCAAGGCG
>JAJYJL010000764.1 GCA_021789565.1 Acidobacteriota bacterium | reverse complement strand
CTTGGCGTAGGTGCCGGAGACGTAGGGCAGCGGCATCTGATCGCTGAAGTTGTTCATGTAGATGCGAGCGCCGTTCACGCCGACCGTGGAGAGGCGCTGCCTGTCGTTGATGTTGTAGTCCACGCGCCAGTCGGTGAGGTGGTCATCCCAGCCCTTGGGAATGCCGCCAAGGTAGTTGTTGTAAAGCGATGAGGGATTCGAGGGGTTCGGCATGAAGGACGCCATCGCCTTCGCGATGGGCGAGATCATGCCCGACGGGATGATGTTGTAGGTCGCAACACCGTTTTTGGTGCCGACGAAGGGCTGTCGGGTGCAGGAGCCGCCGCTGCACTGGGTGGTGGTGGGGTCGTAGATGATGGCGGGGTTATCCGCGCCTTCGCCGGACATGCCTCCGGAACCTACACCACCGTTCAGCTCGGTGAAATCGCCGCCGACCATAGACGTTGTGGGAATGGAGTAGAGAGCTGGATTGGCGCCCTGCGTCTCATGGTACTTGTCGTAAGCGATGAAGAAGAAGAGCTTCTTGTGGGTCTTGGGCACCACTCCGCCAAAGCTCAGCGACAGCTCGTTCTGGTGCTCGGGGGGCTTGGGAGCCTGCACCTTGGCGCCAGTAGCGGTCACCATGGTCGCAGCCTTGCAAGTGAAGCACCAGGTGTCGAAAGCGGTGTTGCGGACAAAATCGGAGGCCTGGCCGTGATACTTGAGGCCGCCCGACTTCATGGTGAAGTTCTCAGAGCCTGCGCCCATGTACTCAGCGGGAGGCGTGCTGGTAAGCACCTGGAACTGATCGACTGCCTCAACGCTCATCGAGAGGGAGACAACGCGGTTGTCGCCCTGCATGTTGACGGTGGTGGCGGGCATACCGTCGATATAGACCTGCCCCAGCATGTTGCCGGTGCCGCCGATGATGGGCACGCGGGCTCCGCCTTGGGAGCCAGGGGTCAGAGTGGCGAAGGCCGTAGGATCGCGCTGCTGGCCGCCATTCATCTGGATAGGGAGATTGGTGTAGGTGTCGTTCTCGACGGTGAGTCCGAGTGTGGCGTCGGCGGTGTCAAGAACGGGCGGAGCTGCCGTGACAGTAACGGTCGTCGACTCAGCGCCGACTTCAAGCTTGGGGCTGAGGGTCCTGATCTGGAGAGCGTCGACAACGACGTTGTCCTGAACGAGGGTTTTGAATCCCTTGGCCGAGATCTCCACGGTGTAGGTACCGGGCAGAACCGGCGCGATGTTGAAGAATCCCGCCGAAGATGCCTTTCCCACCGTCTTGACTCCGGTGGCGCGGTTGGTGATGGTGACGGTGGCCTGGGGAACGACTGCACCGGTCGAATCCACGACGGTGCCTTGCAGCGAACCCTCGCCTGCGGTCTGCGCCGCTGCGGGCATGATGGACCCGGCGAGACAGAGCGCCAGGGCAAATATCGCAAAAGCGACACTGGCCCAGACGCCGTCCAGAGATTTAAGCGTCCTGCTCGGTTTTAGAAGTGTTTTCATAGAAGCGCCTCGATTGCCTCCTGTGGCGTGAAAGTGTTTGCGTACTTGGCGGTTTTGAGAAACTTGCAGCCGGTCCTGGCAAACCCGGCTACACAAGGGGCAGACCTTTTCAACGACAGATCCCGGTGTGGTCTGACCCCAGCCAAGAATTAAAATCATTCGCATGAACGATTGTCAATAGAAAAATTATTTTTCATTTTCACAGGTAAAGAAGCGGTGGGACGGACGATGAAACGCCTGGCATTGCCGATTTCATGCCGAGTCGGAGCGGCGGTGTGATGTCGGCAAGATGTGGAGGATTAGTCAATAGCAGCGGCATTGCGACGAGGGCAAGGTGATATTTCTTTCCGCATTTTGTTTCCCATTTGTATATTCGAGGAATTACGATGTAGCGCCGGGAGGGTTTGCAGGGCCGATGGCTTGACCTGGCCGGCAGATCGAGGGGGGTGTGATGCGATTGTCGAGGTTTTTCAGCAAGATGGAAGCTTGCCCGCAATTGAAAGAGGTCAGAACACAGAAGCGGCAGGTTAGCCTCGCTGGTGCGACCGGGCGAGTTGGCAGGTTGGCGGATCCCTTCGTGCCTGGTTGGAGATGGTGGCGGGGATCTCTCCTATGCGTATGCGCGGCGATTGTAGCCTGCCTGGCGCTGCCGGCAGCGGCGCAAACCAGCGGCGCAGGCGATTCTCTCAGTGCAATTCGCGCGGGATTTGCCGCGCCGCCGATGGACGCGCGGCCGATGATGCGCTGGTGGTGGTTCGGGCCGGCTGTGGAAAAGGACGAACTGGCGCGAGAGTTGAGAGTGATGAAGGCTGGCGGCATTGGCGGCGTAGAGGTGCAGCCGGTGTATGCGCTGGAGCTTAACGACCCGCAAAAGGGATTTCACAACGATCCGTTTCTGTCGAAAGAGTTCCTGGACCGGCTCTCGTTTGCGTCGCAGACGGCGCACGAACTGGACCTGCGTCTGAGCATGACGCTGGGCAGCGGCTGGCCGTATGGCGGAGCGTATGTGCCGGTGACGGACGCATCGAGCCGGCTGCGGATTGTCGAGGATGCTGTGCCACCAGGCGGCGCTTCCCTGCCCGTGCCGTCGATTCGCAACGGCGAGAAGCTGCTGGCGGCGTTTGTCGCACCGGGAACGCCTCGGCACTATGAGGCTGATCGCGCGGCGCGGGTTACTGCCCTTGACGGCTTCCGGCTCACGGTGCCGGCTGAGAGCGGAAGCGAGCCGCGTGTGGCGCTATTTTTCATCTCGAGCCGCACGGGCCAGCAGGTGAAGCGCGCAGCGGTGGGCGCGGAAGGTTTTGTGCTGGACCACTTCAGCATGGAGGCGGTTCAAAGCCACATTCAGCACGTAGCCGATCCGCTGATTGAGGCATGCGGAGCCAATGCTCCCTACTCGGTCTTCAGCGACAGCCTGGAGGTATACAGCGCCGACTGGACGCCGAAGCTGCCGGAGGAGTTTCGCGCGCGGCGGGGTTACGATTTAACGCCGCTGCTGCCGGAACTGACCGCGGGAACCGGCGAAAAAGCGGCCGATCTGCGCTATGACTGGGGACGGACACTGGCAGAACTGATCGACGAGCACTATCTGACGCCACTGAACACATGGGCGCGCGAACATCATACGAAGTTCCGCTCGCAGAGCTACGGATCGCCGGCGGTGACGTTGTCGAGCAATGCTCTGGTGGATTTGCCGGAGGGCGAAGGTTCACAGTGGCATGCGGGGTTCTCGTTTACGCGGTGGGCGACCTCGGCGAGCCACGTTTACGGGCGGCCGGTCACTTCCTCGGAGACGTGGACGTGGCTGCACTCGCCGCCGTTCCGCGCCACGCCGCTGGATATGAAGGCCGAGGCGGACACGTTCTTTTTGCAGGGAATCAACCAGTTTGTTGGCCACGGCTGGCCGTATTCGCCTGCGTCGGCGGGCGATCCGGGCTGGTCGTTCTACGCGGCCGCCGTCTTCAACGATCACAACCCGTGGTGGATGGTGATGCCGGACGTGATGCGTTACTTCACGCGCATGAGCTACCTGCTCAGGCAGGGCAAGCCTGCAAACGACATTGCGGTGCTGCTGCCGGAAGAGGATGCGCAGGCGCGGTTCCGGCCGGGGCATGTTTCTGTAACCGACGAGGTGCGGATTTTGCTGGGGCCCGATTTGGTTCCGGAGGTTCTGGATGCGGGCTACAACCTTGACTTCATCGATTCGGCGGCAATCGATCAGGTTGGGATTCACTACCCGGTGCTGGTGATGCCGCCGATGGAGCGGCTACCGCTCGCGACATACAAAAAGATTCAGGCGTTCGCGCAGCACGGCGGGCTGGTGGTTGCGGTAAAGAGCCTGCCTTCGCGGGCGCCGGGCGTGATTGAAGGGCCGCGCGACACGGCGGCTGTCGAGCAGATTTCGAAGGGGCTGGCCGGGGCGGGCGCGAAGAATGTAAAGGTGGTGGCGAGCACGGCGGATTTGGGAGCGGCGATTGGCGCGGCGCTGAAACCGGACGTGACGATCGCGCCGGCGGCGCCGGCGGTGGGATTCATCCACCGCAAGCTCCAAGGCGCAGACGTGTACTTTGTTGCCAACACCGACAACCGCTCACACGCGTTCGACGCGACGTTTCGCGCGGCTCGGGGCGGCGCGGAGTGGTGGGATCCGTTCACGGGAAGGATTACGGGAGCGGGAGCAGGGCCGACGATTCACTTCGATCTGGCGCCTTACGAGTCGCGGGTTGTGGTCTTCCGCGAAGGCGCCGCGCCTGTGGAACATCGCAATGCCGCGCCGTTCGCACCCATCGATCTCTCGCGCGACTGGAGGGTGACATTCGACAAGACACATGCGACGGTATCGATGCCGGCGCTGGAGTCGTGGACGGCGTTGGAGTCGGAAAAATACTACTCTGGAACCGCGACGTACGAACGCACGGTGGAGATTCCCGCGGCGGCGGCAAAGTCAGGGAGCGTGATTCTGGACTTTGGCGAGGGAACTCCAGTGGCACATGCCCTTCTGCACCAGCCGGGCACGCGCACATGGTACGATCCGCCGGTTCGCGAGGCGGCTATGGTGTATGTCAACGGAAAGCCGGCAGGGTCGTTGTGGCATCCGCCGTATCGGCTGGATGTGACCGCGCTGGTGCAGGCGGGTAGCAACCAGTTGAAGATTGTGGTGGCGAATACAGCCATTAACGAGTTGGCAGGCCGTGCGGCGCCGGATTACCGGCTCTTGAATTTGCGCTACGGCGAAAAGTTTGCGCCGCAGGATATGGATCATCTGGAGCCGGTGACGTCAGGAATTTTGGGGCCAGTGTGGCTGATTTCTGGACAGTAAGGCGGCGCGGCTGGCGGAAGCACGGGAAGAGTATTTGCTTGCCGGATCGGTACCGGATCAATAGAAGCATAAGGAGAATCATGAATCGACGGGAATTTTCCACGTTATTGCCTTTGCTGGCGGCGGCTTCCGCGCTTGCGCCCGAGGTTGAGGGGGAGACGCCGGCTTCCGGGCTGGAGCAACAGCACGCGGCGCCATTGGAACTGCCCAAGCTCGTTTCGGGGCGTTATCCACAGATTGCGCC
>JAJYJL010000763.1 GCA_021789565.1 Acidobacteriota bacterium | reverse complement strand
CATCTCAACGATATCGCGCTTTCTGAGTTCGCTTACCGGCCGCTGACCGAGTGCCGGCACTACGTTCGACTCGAGCAGGTAGCGCGCCTGCTCGGGGCGCTTGCGTCGGCGTTCGGCGAACGCGAGAAACTCTCGCACGACATCCTCGACGGTCGGGCCTGCATCGCTGGCTGAGCGGGCTGGAGTGTTGGAGCCCTTTTTGGAAAGTTGCCGGCAATTGTACCCAGGCGTGATGACCGTCGTTGAGCGCACTTTGCCCACATACCCTCGCCACGCGGCGCGCCGGGCCGGTGATGTACGGGAGATCGAACAAATAGCTCACTCTGTGAATCTACGTGCAGACTTGACTCACGAAGTCGGCAAGCTAATACAGCTTGTTGCCAGCCTTCAATGGGATCAAATGACGTTGGGATCTCCAGCCAACATGCGGACGATCATCCAATCGGTGGCGAAAGCATGTCCGCCCGAGAATCCATAAAACACTTGTTCGGAGGTATGAAATGATATCGCAAAAGCCAAAATCAGCCGAAATACATCCGGGTCCCGGTTTTCGTATTCACGAAAATTTCACCAGGCTTGACCCGGCGTTGATGAAGCGTTTTCAGGAATTCGAGGTACCCGACATTTCCGACACCCTTAACCGCCTCTATGCCTTAGATGCAAGCATCACATGTCAAACTGACAAGAGTCGTTGCCTGTGCGGGCCGGCGTGCACGGTTAATGTCTTTCCGGGGGATAACCTCATGGTCCACAAGGCGCTGGACATCGCCAAGCCGAACGACATCGTTGTGGTTGATGGACATGGCACTCGAGGGATGAATGCTGTCCTGGGCGACATCATCTGCACGAAAGCGAAACACCGCGGAATCGCGGGGTTCATCGTTGACGGGCTGGTGCGTGACATGCCGGGAATCAAGGACCTGGATTTTCCGGTCTTCGCACGGGGGACGACGCCTGTCGGACCCTTGCATCGCGGCCCCGGCGAAATCAACTGCCCGATCGCCTGCGGTGGGGTGGTGGTCAATCCGGGTGATGTGGTGGTTGCCGACGTTTCCGGAATCGTTGTGGTACCCCAGGATTGGGCTGAAGCCATCCTGCGGCGTCTCGAAGCTCACAAAGCCCACCAGGAACCGTACCTGGCGGCGGTTCGCAGGGGCGAGTTTTCAAACGCTTGGGTCGATACGCTCCTGACGCAACATGAGTGCCTTGTCTACCCCGGCGAGGCTGAAACAAAGGAAGTTCTTGTCCCCTAAGTGTAAAGCTCTTTGAAGCCAGGCCATTGCCCTGCCGAACAAAGGGTGAAGTGTGAGAATAAGCGGAGGAGATTTAACGATGCGGTACCAGTCACGGCTTCTGGAGGTTTGGGGCTATGCTATGCGCGGGAGGCGAATACTCGGCCGGGCAGGGAGGCAAAGGCTCCAGGCGAGAAGCTATCGCTCGAAGTTCTATAAGGATGTCTGGCGCGCGGCCGCGGACGAATTGGAGGCGGAGTTCCAGGAGTTGGGTGAGGGAATCCTCAAAATCAGCCGCGGCGGCGCCAGCACTAGGGTGTATAACAACTACACTCCGCTGGACGATCCTGTCACGTTGGATATTGCTCTCAACAAGCTTCTTGTCCACTCGATACTCAACACGAATGGCTTGCCGACTCCGCACCATGCTGAGTTTTCCCTGGACCATCTGGAAAAGGCGTACGAGTTTCTTGCCCGGCACCGAAGCTGTGTTGTGAAACCCGCCGATGACACCGCCGGAGGGTGTGGCGTCACAACAGGCATAGAAACCCGCGTTCAGCTGATCAAGGCGGCTGCCGCCGCTGCCGGTTACGGTTCCTCAAAGCTGCTCATCGAGGAGTACGTGGAAGGAGAGATGGTTCGCCTGTTGTATCTCGACGGGCAACTTCTGGATGCCGTAAGGCGCAGTTTTCCCGCAGTTGTCGGAGATGGCAAGTCAAAGATTTCAAAATTATTCCATGACCTGAATCAGAAGCGGCTTGATGCCGGTTACCGGCTTGCCCAGGCCACCCTGAAGGTTGACATGGATATTAAACGGACCCTGGCACGGCAGGGCCTTTCATGGCGGTCTGTGCCAGCTAAGGGCCAGCGAGTCACACTTAAAACCGTTACCAATGACAACATGGCAGACGAAAACGAATCAGTTACCGGAGAGATCTCTGAGAGCATTGTCGCCGCCGGGCGCCGGGCGGCAGATCTGGTCGGCGTCAGGTTGGCAGGGATTGACGTTATCACGCCTGATATTCATCAGGGCCTTGAGGAGTCAGGCGGCAAGATCATCGAGGTCAATACGAATCCCGGATACCATAACCACTATTTCAATCGGACCGGACCCTGCCGGGTAGTCGTGCCGATTCTGAGGGCTTGTCTGGAGCACGCTCGTCGATACAGGGAGAATGAAGACTATGTCCGCGTTTAACCGCAACACAAAACTTCCTCCGGCCATTCTGTTCGGGGGATTTTTCCAGGCGTTCCAGGTGGTGGAGAGCCTGGCGTCGCGGTCCATCCCGGTCTACGTGCTTAATGACCGCTGGGCCGAAGCGCGATACAGCCGCTACGCTCGCGCGATTCGCCTGCCTGAAAATGTACCCTACGTCCAGGCGGCGCCAGATTTTCTGACTGGCAGTGACTCCGATTACCTGGCGGGAAGCGTGCTGCTGGCGGCCGGGGACCAGGAGCTCGAAATCATCGGCGCAAACCGGGAGAAGCTGGCAAAGAAGTTTCGTCTCGACTTGTCAAACCCGGTCGCCCAGCAAATCATGCTGAATAAGCTGCGGTCGTATCAGGCGGCGAAAGAAGTCGGTGTGCCGACGCCGCAGTTCTGGCAAGTTCGAAGCGAAGATGATGTCCACCGCCTTCGCGAGGAATTTGTTTACCCGATGCTCGTCAAGCCGAAGTTGTCGCACATTTTTCAGCGGACGTTCAAACGCAAGTTTTTTGAGGCCGATAACTTCCAGCAACTCCTCGAGCAATACCGTACGACCGAGCGCGCGGGTATTGAAGCTGTGCTTCTTGAAAAGATTCCCGGTCCGGACAGCAAGCTTTGCAGCTATTACACCTACCTGGACGAAGAAGGGAACGCTTTGTTTGATTTTACGAAGCGCATTATCCGGCGCTATCCGGTGAATATGGGAATTGCCTCTTACCACATCACGGACCAAGTCGAGGGCGTGCGCGAACTGTCGCTTAAGTTGCTTCGGCACGTGGGACTTCAGGGACTGGCAAACGCCGAGTTCAAATACGACGAGCGCGATGGCAAGTTGAAATTCATTGAGTGCAATGCAAGATTTACGGCCGCGAATATGCTCCTCGCAAGGTCTGGATTTGACCTGGGGAATTTTGTCTATAACCGGATTGTCGGCATCCCTCAGCCGCCTTTGACGAACTTCCGCACCGGCATGCGGTTATGGGACCCGCTCAGAGACTTTCGAGCATTCCTGGAGCTCAGAGAACGCGGAGAGTTGACTCTGTTGCAGTGGCTGGCCAGCGTGATGCACCGGACTTCAATCGCCTACTTTTCATGGCGCGATCCGCTGCCGAGCCTTGTGCGGCTGTCGAAGGGGGTCAGAGTCTACTGAGCAGAAGCCCCGGCACGCTGCCGGAAAACGTGTCCCCGCCTGCTTGCGAGTAGAATTCATTCGGCCTTTCAGCAAGCGACAGATGAAATGTGAGAAGCGCCGGAAGTAAATCCTGCAATGAGGAATGAGATGCAGCCTTCAGCCGAGAGAACAGTCGCGGCTTCAGCGCCGGACAGGAATCCGTGCAGCCCGGAACCATCGGAACAGGTGATGGTAGATCACTATCGGTGTCCGCAGGAATTCGTGCGCATTGGAGTGCAGGGTGATTTGTCCGGGTGTGCCGGCTTCTTCAAATTCGGATCGGGATCGGTCTGCTACGGACGGGCCTCCGACTTTACCCCTTCGCCTGAAGCAGGGCAAGTTCTGAACGATGCTCTGGAATACGCCCGAGGCGGCCGGGATGGCATCCATTTGCCGTTTGACCTTGCTGAGGCCGTCTCAGCTCTGCGGTGCGAAAAGTATGTCCGGAACGGAAACGGCCACGGCGGCGGCAACTTTCTCAAAAGGTCTGTGCGGGCGGCTTATTACACCATCCGGCCTCTGACCCCGGTCACCGTGCGCAAGCATCTTCAGCGACTTTCCCTGCGCGATTGGGACAAGAGAGTTTTTCCGCGCTGGCCGGTAGATACAAGCGTTGAATCTACTCTTGAGGCGGTGATGCTCCTGAACCTAAAGGCGCACGGTGTAAAAGAGATGCCCTTCATCTGGTTCTGGCCAAATGGGGCTCAAGCGTGCGCGCTGATGACCCATGACGTTGAGACAGGATCTGGCAGAGATTTTTGCGACCAGCTTATGGACATCGATGATTCTTACGAAGTCAAAGCTTCTTTCCAGGTTATTCCTGAAAGTCGGTACGATGTCAGTGATGCCTACCTCAGGAACATTAGCAAACGAGGTTTTGAGGTCGGTGTTCATGATCTGAATCACGATGGCAATCTGTTCAGCCAGTACGAGGAATTCAGACGACGCTCGACCCGGATCAATATGTACGGGAGAAGATTCGGCACTAAAGGATTCCGGGCAGGAGTCCTCTATCGAAATATCGACTGGTACGACCTGCTCGATTTTGAATACGACATGTCCGTACCCAATGTTGCTCACCTCGACCCGCAGCGCGGAGGCTGCTGCACCACCTTCCCTTATTTCATCGGCAAAATACTCGAAATCCCGGTGACAATGACGCAGGATTACTCGCTTTTCCACATCCTGCGCAACTACACCCTGGACCTTTGGGAAGAGCAGATGTCTTTAGCCCTTGAGAAGCATGGCATGATGAGCTTCATTATTCACCCTGACTACATCCTTAAGGAACGCGAACAGAGCGTATACAGAAGATTGCTTGGTCGGCTTTCTGAATTGCGAAAAACCGCTGGTGTATGGATCCCACTACCAGGCGAAGTAAATGAATGGTGGCGTCAAAGAAGTCAAATGAGCTTGGTAAAGAACGGCAGCGGTTGGAAGATCG
>JAJYJL010000762.1 GCA_021789565.1 Acidobacteriota bacterium | reverse complement strand
AATCACCGCGACCAATCCCCAATTCCTCAGACTTGCAGCATCGAATTCAAGCCCGATCGCCGAGAAGAAGATCGGACCCAGGAAACCCATGGTGATATCGGAAGCCGTCTTCTGCACCTCCAGGAATCTGACCTTCCCCAATACCTCGTAACTGAGGAGCATCGATCCGAAAAAAGCCCCAACCACAAACTGCAAGCCGAGGACCTGCGAAAAACTGGCAAACGCAATGACAAACAACAGAGCGACGGCAAAGACGGACTCTTTCCCTTTGAGCCGGACAAGCAGCCGATCGAAGGGGTTTCGGGACCACGCGAACCGCTGGGGAGAATATCGCTTTGCAAGCCGGGCAACGAGAACGAACCCGGTCATGAACGTAACTGCCTTAACCAGTGCCAGGCCCGTGGACACGAAAGCTGTGGTAGAGCCACCTCCTTTTCCCTTGACATCAAGGACGACGCCAAGGATCAGGAGCGAAGTCACATCGTTGAATATGGCTGCTGAAATGATCCTCCGGCCAATTTCGGTCTGAACCTTGCCAATATCCATCAGGATCCGGACACTCACGGGGAGAGCCGTAATCGCCACGCACAAACCGATGAAGCTCGACCGAGTAGCGTCAAGGTGAAATGCCAGCCCCACTAAGACCCCAAGAAACATGGGAAGGACAAAGCCAGCAGTTCCAACCAAGGTACCACGACCACGGAACGACTTCCATAGAGTATCCAGGTTCATGTCCATTCCGGCCAGAAAAACCAGGAGCAGAACCCCCAAGTCGGCAATCCCTTTGATTTCATCGGTAAAGGTGACTACTCCGAAAACGGAGGGCCCAAGCACTACGCCTGCTGCAATTTCACCAAGCATAGCGGGCTGCCCAAAGTGTTCTGAGATTTCTCCAAAAGTCCGGGAAAGGATCAAGAGTAGCAACAGCGCTTCGATAAGCGGCACGCAGATTCTCCTTACCGAGGGGGAAAATCAGTCAAGGCAGCACACGCCCACATTCTAATCTTCCAGTAGCAGAAAAGTCGAGGGAACCAAGTTTGCGGACCCCACACGACAGTCTCATCCAGTCGGAATATCAGCGCAGAAAAAGGCTGTAAGTAAGAACGATGAGGACAACGGCGGTAAACAGGGTGTACTTCCAGTTCCTTAGGACACTCATAAAGTAGATCATTGACGCGGCCACGCGAATGAAGGGCGTGAGCATCAGGACCGCGATACCCAGGTTAATCATCAGGTGAGGGCGTACGGCCCCATGCACAGCCAGGCGGATTTCATCAATCACAAATTGGAACAGATTTATTCCAGCAATCCGGTAATCGATCGCGAGGCTGCCCGTGCGGAACCACCGCCAGACCATTCCGACAACGATCAGCCCCAAGCTGAGCAGAACGCCGTCCTGAAGTATAGTGCCCACCAGGGCGTCCATTTCAAACTGGCGCGCCTGAGGGGCCGGCTTGGCTTTGACAGAAGTTTCTAATTCGCTCATCGCTATATACCCTGCACACCCTTGGCAATCATTTCAATTGCCAGGACCAGCAAAATCACAAGAAAGAAGACCCGCACGGACTGGTTCGTCAAGCGGACGAGGACCCGTGTGCCGAGGAAAGCGCCGGCAACTACTCCCAGGATGATCGGCACGGCCATGCCCGGATTGATGAACCCGGCAGCCAGGTAAACGCTGGTCCCCGCAAGCGCTGTGACACCAATAATCAGATTGCTAGTGGTGGTAGAAACCTTGGGAGGAAGGCCCATCACCAGATCGTGGATGAGAACCTTCACCGCGCCCGCACCGATGCCAAGCAGGCCGGCAATGATTCCCGCACCAAACATTAGCGGCGCGCCCAGGTACGCGCGCCGGGCCTTATACTCCACGGTCTTCCCGGTGGCGTAATCGGGATAGCTGCCTTCCAGTTCAAGCCAGCGGGTGAACCCGTCCTGCTGCTGCACCTTGTGCCACGAAAGGTGCTTGCCCATGAGCAGCGCGATCCACGATGCCAGGAGGACCCCTCCAAAAATGAAGTAAAGGGGTCGCGGCGACGAAGCCAGCGTGATGCGCGCTCCCGCCAATGCGCCGACAATGGTGAACATCTCAAGGAACATACCGACCTTGAGATTGGTAATGTGGTCACGGACGTACGCAGAGGCCGAACCGCTCGAAGTCGCAATCACGGAAAGGATGCTGATGGCGATGGCGTGCTTGATATCAATGCCGAGAAGAGTCAAAGCAGGGATGAGGATAACTCCGCCTCCCATGCCGCTCATTGCGCCAATGAAACCTGCCAGGATAGAGAGTGGAAATAACAGTTCAAACGAAACCATGGATTATTGAAGCTCCCGCCTCCTTCGCGCATGCAGAGCAGAGGGCCCTGCGGCCCCACGGCACTCCGGACCGCGTGTCAATTGAGAATTCTTTATCAAATCAGGAATCAGAACCAAGGCAGTGAAAATAGCCCAACAAAGGGTGAGAATGCAACCTCTTTGCAACTCTTATCCCGCAATATCGCCAAGAGACCTCCGACACATTCAAACGGTTTCAACCGAGACAATCCTGCATATGGCTTTGATGTTTCGGACCGTCACAGCCTTACTGGTAATCCCTGATTATATCCGGGGTCGCGTAACTATGCCAACTCCCAACGGGCTTATCGGTTTGGGAGCGCAATTTGCAGGGTTGAAGCGCGGCGCAAAAGCCTCAACCAGCTTGTTTCAAACTGACGCGTTTCGTATCAGTTTTCATCAGTTTTCATTTGACAGCCACAGCATGCTTTGATAGCGTCCATCCCTGTCTTGATCAGGAAAGAACGATAGGCCGCGGATTTCAGAGCCGCGGCCTAACATCTCTTGCCGGTGGTTTCAAGCAATGGACCTGCCCAATTCGACTTCGGCAAGTACTGCTCAGTTGTATCGCTATTGCAGATGAGCCTTTGCGCAGAACGGCGGCGACGGCGGCGCTGTTCTTGCCGGCGGTGGCAAGGCGGCAGATATAAATCAGCATTAAAGGAGCATCTGATGGACAGACGACAATACTTCAAGCTAGGCGTGGCTGGGGCCGTAGGTGCGGCACTTTCGGCACAGCCACTTGCAGCCAAGGAGCAGGAAGCGCACGCGACTCGCGGGTTGCCGACACCCATCATCAAAGACATTCAGGTGATCACCACGCAACCCTCCGGCGCGCGTCTAGTGGTGGTGAAGATCATCACCGACCAGCACGGCCTTTACGGTTACGGCTGCGCCACCTTCACTCAGCGTGCAGACCTCGTTGTCCCGGCGGTAGAGAAATATCTCAAGCCACTGCTGCTGGGTAAACCCTGCGATCGTATCGAGGACACCTGGCAGGCCTGCTATAACAGCTCGTACTGGCGCAACGGCCCTGTGCTGAACAATGCCATCAGCGGCGTTGACCAGGCGCTGTGGGACATCAAGGGACGGCAGGCCAACTTGCCCGTCTACCAGCTACTGGGCGGCAAGGTCCGAGAAGCGGTCCTGGTTTACGGCACCACCGGCGGCACGGAACCTTCCGAAGCAGTTGATCGAGTGCGCGGGCTGATGGCGAAAGGTTTCAAGGTGATTAGGGTGATGGTGGGTGTTCCCGGCATGTCGTCCTACGGCCCGTCGAGCGGCCCGCCACTTAGAGGTCTGCACTCAGGGCCGGTGTGGGAGCCGGGACCGTATATGCGCCTGACGCGGCAGGTGCTGGGGGAGTGCCGCAAGCAATTGGGTGAAGAAATTGAGTTGATCCACGACGTGCACGAGCGCGTGAGCCCACACCAGGCTGTCCAGTTTGCCAAGGAACTGGAGCCCATCCGACTCTTCTATCTGGAAGATGTGCTCTCGCCCGAGCAGATTGACTACTTCCGGCAGATCCGGCAACAGTGCACAACGTCGCTCGCCATGGGCGAGCTGTTCAACAGTCCGCACGAGTGGCAGCCCCTGATTGAAGGCCGCCTGATTGATTACATCCGCGTGCACCTGTCGCAAGCCGGTGGCCTGACGCCGTCGCGCAAGATCGCCATTCTGGCGGAACAGTTTGGAGTGAAAACCGCCTGGCATGGCCCGGGAGATGTTTCACCGGTGGGCCACACCGCACAACTGCACCTCGATCTCGCCAGCGCGAGTTTCGGCATTCAGGAAGGCGGCATCATCGAAGGCCTCGAGGCCGAAATCTTCAAGGGCTGCGCCACCTTTAAGGATGGTTACCTCTACGCCAGCGACGCTCCGGGCTGGGGAATCGAAGTCGATGAGCAACTCGCCGCCAAACATCCGTTCCGCGACGGCCCCGAACATCTGAACGGCGGATGGGGAATCATCCGGAGGTACGATGGGACGGTGATAAAGCAGTGAAGTCGCGCTGCAGTGGCGTTCTAGGAGCGTCGTTACAATTTTCGACGGGCGCATATGGACGTACGAAATGCTGTAAGGAAGATGCGCGGGTTGACCATGACAACGGGAAACTTTCAAGGTTGATCAAACAGATGCTGAATGCGCGGCGTCTGAAAAGGCGAGCCAGCAGGTTGCTCCTGGCGGTTGTGGCCTGTCTGCTTGCTCTGTTTTTGTCAGTTTCGATCCGTATGATGGCGGGTGACTGGCCGACCTTTGGCCATGATCCGCAGCGCACGGGCTGGGCGAGCGAAGAAACAACCCTGACGGCGGCGAACGTGAGCCAGCTTCAACTGCTATGGTCCGTTCAGTTGGACAATCCGCCACTCGCGCTGAATGCCCTGACGGCGCCCGTCACGGCCAGCCACATCGTCACCCCCGAAGGAATCCGGAACCTGGTTTACGTGGCGGGCAGTTCCGATCATTTGTTTGCGCTCGATGCCAGAACGGGAAAAGTGATCTGGCAGCGGACATTTGAAAGTTCCGTGGTCGCCAAAGACGAGCCGTTCTTCCTGTGTCCCAACGCCGTGAACGCAACCCCGACCATCGACAAGGGCCGGAACCTGATTTACGCCATCGCACAGGACGGCAAGCTCTACGGCATGGACCTGGGCAGCGGAGAAATCAAATTTGGTCCCTATCAATTTGTTCCGGCTTTCTCAAAGCCGTGGAGGTTG
>JAJYJL010000761.1 GCA_021789565.1 Acidobacteriota bacterium | reverse complement strand
CCCCAGTTTCTCGTAATATCGGCTGCTGACGTGGCAGGAAAAGAGGCGGGAAACAAGAGAGGGTCTTCACAATCCAGCTTTAACGGCACCCTGCGTTGCTGTGTGTGGCCGGAAGGGGGTTTAGAGAGTGAGCAGATAATCTGAGGCGCTGATCTCCCTGAAGTGCGTCGAACTGACGCGAAGGCCGACGACGTTTCCGAAAAATTGAAGGATTGAGGTCAGGCGGAGAAACGGCGTTTTCTCGTCGAATCTCAGGAAATGGCGGAGTCCCAGCATGAAATAGGTGAGATGGAAATAAAGAATCAAAAGCCGGTCCTGCGTAGTATAACGATGACTCGCATTGGCAGCATTTTTCAGCAAGTAGCTCAGGGCCAGAAAATCACATTTCAACATCATGCAAAAACGCGCATAGTCGAGGGGTGCGTCGAATTCCTCCACCGCTTTGCGGACGGACGGAAATTCCAGGCGATTGGCATTGACGATGGGCAGGAAGTAGTCCCGATCGAACTCCTGCCGAAGAATTTTCAGACAAATCGCCTGAATGTAGAAGAAAAACATTGCGATCGACAACGTCAAAATCAAGACAGCAAGAAACATGAGATACCCCAATTAAAAATGGGAAATATTTCCTCGCGCATAGGCGGGTGTTCCATCCACCGTGCCCACGCTGGGGCGAGGGACTTTCGCCAGATCGGGTACTCTGGAAACGGCGTAGAACCAGGTCAGGATCATTCCGACATCACAAAGTGGGAAGAAATAGACTCCGACCAGGCGGGACAGTTCGGCTCCTCGCGCCAAATAGAATAAAGCTAAACCTGCTGCCGGGCCGGCAAACTCGATGCCTAATCCACAAACCAGCATTCCCAACCTCTCGTCGGCAACCTCCATTTTCAGGGTCATGAGGTACAAGAGGGTGGTCAGCACAAGGCTGGCAAAGTAGAGATTCTGAGAGAACTGAACAATAAAGAGGGAAAAGACCTTGTCTTTATGGCTGGAAAGCGAGAAAAAAGAGATAATTGTGATTGCGACGAGAACCGTTCCCAGCAACAGCCTTACGAATTGCCACATCTCCGGGTTTTCGGAGCAGGCGCGCCTGAAAAAGGAAGCGACCACGACAAAAGCGGCCAGCACAAGCAACAGATCAGTTGTCCAGTAACAGTTCCAATATTGCGATGAGCCTAAGCCATAGTGATGCAGCGTGTAGCTGCGGGCGGCAATAACGCTGAGCGACATGAGAAGATAAAAAACCAGTTCCCAGAGACGCTTCGCGTGACCATGCACAAGCAGATACACCAATAAGCCCGCCTCAAGGATATACCCGGCGTAGCTTAAAAGGTTGCTTGCTGTAATGGCACTCATAAGCAGCCTGATAGAAAACCTTAACCTTCGGAGGCCTCGCCAGGCTGCTCAGAGCTCATAAAAAATCCTACTGAGCGCTCGGTGGAAGTGGCGCCGGCGATGGCCCAATTGCAGAATCGCTCGGCGGAAGCGGCGCGGGCGACGGTCCAATTGCTGAAGCGCTTGGCGGAAGCGGGGCGGGCGATGGCCCAATCGCTAACAAGGTTCCCCCGCTGCTCATATCAACACTGCTAGGCGCAATAGCTCTTCGCAGAGACACGCTCGCCAGCACAACCAGCACAGCCAACACAAAGGTCAGGACGTAGTTTTTCATCAGACTCTCCTCCAGGTGAATATGTCGGGTCAAACAATTCCCGCAGTGGAAGAGAGCCTATCTAACAATGCCTCCTAAGTCAATGGGTAACTGCTAATCTACCGTTACCGATTGTGCCACAAAACTGTGGCATGTCAAGGGAAAACAGGCTGAAATTCAACAAAAGAAAGTTATTAAGCAAAAAGTAATGTACCTGAAATTTTCGATTTGCTGAATTGATATTCTGTTTCAGAACCGGATTGCAGCCCTCTGGATGCCTCAAACCATTGGCTTGTAAGTTATTTTTTAACAGCATCTTGCGTAGGTTTGGGGAACCATTATTCGGCGCAACTGTACACCTTGCGAGACGTTGGCCCGGCGCATTTTTCAGCAATCGGAACCTATCAGATGAGACCTGGTTTCTTAAAACTCCCTAATAATTCTCGCATCCATTGTGCCTGTCTATATTCGGACTGACGGCAAAATGAAGGGGGAGGGAGTGCTGCCGTAAAGTGGTTACGATTGGTGTTGCCCTGGGTCCTGGCACCCGGGGAAACTTGTGAAAAAGACCTCACCCGTCCATCCCAGTTCTTTCATGCCGATTTCCGACGAGTAATATGCGCCCGAAACCCAGCCTTTGAGGTTCTCAAAGTGATCACGCAAGGTGATCTGGTGCGGTTGGCCTTCCACGGTCTCCCCGTGTTTTGCTGTGGAAGCGGAAGTGAGGATTTCGTTTTGCTGACTTACAGTGAGATCTTTATAAGGATGGGAAAAACGCTTGAGAGATTCAGCATCAAAAGCCGAGAGCGACGCGATGAATTTCTTTTGCGCGTCCTGGGTGTCCACAGAAAGCAGAAGGTCGATGAATCGGTTGACCTGGGCCTTGGACGAGCCGGGAACGATGCGCTCACCCAGAACCTCCAGGGTCTTGCTTTGATGATGATCAAGGAATGCTGGAGACCCGTCGGTTTTTGCAGCCGCGGAAGCAGCTTTTGCGGGTGCACCCTGATTCGCAGGATGCTTGGCAATGGGGTGTCCCTCGGCGATGCCGGGCAACGCAAATCCGGCGCCTCCCGCCAGCATTAATCGCCGGACCATCTCACGGCGATTGATTCCAGTCTCTGGGTTGGAGCTACTGCCGGGAACGGCCGGAACCTGTTTCTTGTTCATCCTATGCCCTGCCTTAAGTGTAATTCAGACTCCCCAAAAACAAGGGAATCTCACCCCGAACCAGTAAGGGCCTCATGCTATCACCGAAACACGGTTCAGGACAACTTTTCGTAGCCACTTTTCGTAGCCAGTTCCTGTTACGGCTATAGTTGACGTTTGTTCGCACGGTTGTTACGATCAATTTTCTTCATGGGTGAGATGCATCTAACCCATCCGGAGGGGCTTTCGCAGATTGTTCCCGGGATTGACCCTTTCATCCGGAAGCGCACCTTTTTTCTCCCGGCGACCGCGGAGGTGAACGCTCCCGCGGGAGCTCGAACAGGACGCAGTGACAAAAGAAATCACAAGTAAGTCAGGAGATGCTCGATGAGCAGACGTGCGCAAAATATCTACGATGTGCTCGTGGTGGGGTCTGGTGCATCCGGGGGATGGGCGGCCAAGAAATTTTGTGAAGCGGGCATGAAAGTTGCCATCGTGGATGCTGGCCGGATGCAATCGGACGAGAACTTCAGCGAGCACAAACCCCCCTTCGAACTGAAATATCGGGATATGGCCCCCGAGTTGATTCGCAAGACGCGGCCCGTGCAAAAGGACTGTTACGCCTGCACGGAATACAACTATGACTGGTTCTGCAACGACCTCGATGAACCCTACACAACCGAGGAGGGCATGCCGTTCAGTTGGCAGGGACGCATGCGCGTGACGGGTGGCCGCACAAACGTCTGGGGCCGGTTGAGCCTGCGCCTGAGCGATCTGGACTTTAAGGCTGCTTCACGAGACGGCTTCGGCCAGGATTGGCCGCTGAGTTACAAGGATCTGGCGCCTTATTACGACGAGGTCGAGGAGTACGCGGGCATTTGTGGGCAAGCGGAAGGTGCGTCTGTGCTTCCAGATGGCAAATTCCAGCCGCCGATGCCGCTGGTGTGCTCCGAGGTTCTGGTCCGTGACCGATTAAAGAAGCACGGTGGTTATATTCTTACGCCTTGCCGGTGCGCCAACCTGACCCGGCCACTCAACGGGCGGGCGGCTTGCCATTACTGCGGCCCTTGCGAGCGAGGCTGCGTTACGCACTCTTACTTCAATTCTTATTACACCACCGTTGCTGATGCGCTCCATTCTGGGAACTGCACGTTGATTCCCAACGCCATGGTCTATAAGGTTCTGATGGACACGGACCGCAACAAGGCCAAAGGAGTGCTTTACATCGACCGGGTCACCCGGGAACCGAAAGAAATCTATGGGCGAGTGGTGGCGATTTGCGCGCAGTCACTGGAGTCGGTGCGCATTCTGTTTAACTCAGCCAATCGGCAGTATCCGAATGGCCTGGCCAATTCAAGCGGAACGCTCGGCCACTACCTGATGGACCACGTGATGGGTGGTGGGGCCGTCGGCCACTTCCCCGAACTGGGCGGCAAGCCGAGCCTCGGGGGACCCGTTAATCCGGCGGGCAGTTACATCATCCGATTCCGCAATGTTCCGGGAAGAACGCGCTCCAAAAATTTCATCCGTGGCTACGGCTTCCAGACCGGGGCAGGGGTTGACTTCAACTGGAAGGCCTCCGGATTTGGAGAAGCTTACAAGCAGGCATTAGATGACCCCGTCCAGGCTTTTTCTCTTCACGGGTACGGCGAGTGCCTTGGGCGCTGGGAAAACTATGTAGAGATCAACCGCAACGTTGTGGATGCATTCGGGATTCCAGTTCTGAATTTCCATATGAAGTACGGTGAAAATGAATTTGCCATGGTGAATGACATGGCTGTGTCGGCCGGCGAAATGCTGGAAGCGGCCGGCGCCAAAAACATCACCACATTTGCGCGGCCCTCAACTCCCGGATGGGCGATTCACGAAGTCGGTGTTGCCCGTATGGGGGAGAGTTCGAAGGAATCGGTCCTCAACAAGTTCCAGCAAAGCCACGATATTAAAAATCTTTTTGTTCTGGATGGCTCGGCGTTTACATCCAGTGCCTGCCAGAATTCAACCTTGACCATCATGGCCCTTTGCACGCATTCCTGCGATTATCTGTTGGGGGAGATGAAACGAGGAAATCTTTGATAGGACGATTTGAGGCCTGATTCCAAGTCAACATTGGAGCAGATTAATGAGCCAGGGCGGAAAGCAAATTTACGATGTGCTGGTGGTGGGTTCCGGGGCATCCGGCGGATGGGCGTGCAAGCGATTGGCGGAAGCCGGCCTGAAGGTGGCGCTGGTCGATGCCGGCCGGCAGCAGTCTGATCAGAA
>JAJYJL010000760.1 GCA_021789565.1 Acidobacteriota bacterium | reverse complement strand
GATCAGTTGTCCGCCTACGGTTTCACCCTGTTATTACGGGGTTGACACGCCAACGAAAAAAGAACTGATCGCATCCAACCACAGTGTGGAAGAGATCCGCGATTACGTGGGGGCCGATTCACTGGGCTATCTTTCGCTGGAGGGGTTGCGTGACGCTGTTGGAAGTGACAAGGAAAGTTATTGTCTGGCTTGCTATACGGCCAACTATCCAACTGCCATCCAAGAATCGCTGATTACTCTGCGAAACCGGGATTGAGGCATATGGAATCTTTTGAAGATTTGAAAACCGAGGGGCGACCCCAGGGTCCCGCCGACTCTCTTCCTGCTCCTCCTGTGCAGCCCGCTGCCCGGCATGACGGTCTGTGGGAAACCGTCCGCTCTCTGCTGATCGTGCTGATCGGAGTGTTTTGCATTCGCACGTTCGTGGCGGAAGCGACTGTGATCCCGACGGGATCGATGGAAAACACCATTCTGATCGGTGACCACGTTTTTCTAAACAAGCTGCTTTATGGCCCTCAACTGCCTTACACCGACGTTCGCTTTCCGCGCCTCGCGCCGATTCACCGCGGAGACATTGTGGCGTTTCATTATCCGGTGAATCCCTCTCAAATGTTTGTCAAGCGGGTAATTGGCGTCGGCGGGGATGTGATTCGAATTGTTGACAAACAGGTTTTTGTTGATGGTAAGGCGCTCGATGAGCCCTATGTTCACTTTATGTCTTCCGCCACCTTCCCCCTTCGTGATAATTTCCCGCCGCCGGTGCGAGAAATCAATGAACTGCCGGCAGCATGGGGATTGGATCCCAACTGGGCTCGCCTGATGCCACACTACATCCACAAAGACGGCCTTCACGTTCCGATGGGATACCTTTTTGTTATGGGTGACAACCGGGACGACTCGCTCGACAGCCGGTTCTGGGGGTTCGTGCCCGCGCAGAACGTTGTGGGAGAACCGTTGTTTGTCTACTGGTCCTACAACGCGCCGTCAAAAGAATGGCTCGATGACAGCCTGCGGGACCGGCTGAAATTCGACGCTTCCATCTTCTGGAATTTTTTTGCAAGAACGCGGTGGTCCCGAATGGGCAAGATCTTCTGACGGGTCCCGTCCTTCTGATTTTCTTTTGAGAGTCCGCCATAGGAGTCCTCGACAATTTATGCGTTACCGGGATGCGGGCGTCGACATCGCTGCGGCGAGCCGTGCCAAATCACAAATTAAAGAACTGGTCAGCAAGACCTTCAGTCCCCGTGTCCTGAGGGGGTTTGGCGCCTTTGGCGGTTTTTATTCTCTCAAGGGACTTCCCTCAGACGCCGTGCTGGTTTCCAGCATGGACGGCGTGGGAACGAAGCTCAAGGTCGCATTTGCCGTCAACCGCCACGAAAGCGTGGCCGCGGACCTGGTGTTTCACTCGGTCAATGACATCACCGTCCACGGCGCCCAGCCCCTCTTTTTCCTCGATTATCTTGCAACGGGGAAGATTCGGCCCAAGGTTGTCACCGACATCGTGCGCGGGCTATCGAACGCCTGCCGCCAGGTCGGGTGCGCCCTCATCGGCGGGGAGACCGCCCAGATGCCCGGTTTTTACGCCGAGAACGAATATGACCTGGCAGGCTGCATCATCGGCTGGGTGCGCCAGAAGGAAATACTGGACGGAAGCCATATTCGCCCTGGTGATGTGATTCTGGGCCTGCCGTCGCTTGGTTTGCACACCAACGGGTATTCGTTGGCCCGCAAGGTTTTGATTGACCAGGCCGGGATCGGGCTCTCGGAATACGTTCCGGAACTGGGCCGCCGCCTTGACGAAGAACTGCTGGCGCCGCATCGCTGTTACGGGCCGCTCCTCCAGCCATTGAATCAGAAAGGATGGCTCACCGGGCTGGTCCACATCACGGGCGGCGGAATCACAGAAAATACGCCGCGAATTCTCCCCGCGCAGTGCCAGGCGGAAATTCATCTGGGATCATGGCCTGTTCCACCCGTTTTCAGCATGATTGCCGGCCTCGGCAAAGTACGCCCGGCGGAGATGCTGCGGACATTCAACATGGGCCTGGGCATGCTCCTGATCGTTCCCAAGAAGAACGTGGAAAGAGTCACCGGAGCACTCAAGAAGAAGAAAGAGAAGCATTGGGTGGTGGGAAGGATCGTTCGCGGCACAGCTGAGGTAAAATATCTCACCGGTCCTCCAGACCGCGTTTAGCAGGCTACTGAGAACCGTCTTGAAACTGTGTCATTACGGGCCTCACGCCTGTTGTTCCGGGCAAAGCGAGGAACCTGCCGCTCGGCACCCTTGCTTCTGTGGTTAGAAGTCCATGAAGAACATCGGCATTTTACTTTCCGGTCGTGGTTCGAATTTTGAAGCCATTGCCCGTAACGTGGCCACCGGAAAAATCCCCGCAAAAATCGCGCTGGTGATCAGCAACCGCGAGCAGGCGCCGGGCCTTGAGACCGCCCGCAAGCTGGGGCTGAAGGCGCTTGTTATTCCGTCTAAGGGCAAGGACCGCGAGGCGTATGACCAGAAAGTTGTCTCCGCACTCAAGGACGCTCAGGTGGACCTGGTGTGTCTGGCAGGCTTCATGCGCCTGCTCAGCCCGGTATTTATCCGGGCGTTCCCCGGCCGCATCCTGAACATCCACCCGGCGCTTCTTCCCGCGTTTCCCGGTCTCGACGCCCAGAAACAGGCCCTCGATTACGGCGTCAAATTCACCGGCTGCACCGTCCACATCGTGGACGAAGGCATGGATACCGGCCCCATTGTGCGCCAGGCTATTGTGCCAATATTGGACGATGACACTGTGGAAACGCTCTCGGCACGCATTCTGGCGGAAGAACACCGGATTTATTCCGAGGCTGTATTCCTGATGATCGAGGATAAAGTCCGCATCGAGGGGCGGCGCGTGATATTAAAGAAATAATGGCATGACCTCTCGAAATACTATGGGCTTCCGAGTCCCTAATCACTGCATGTAGAATTTCATGATGACGCTGAACGAACAACTCGCCTTTCTCACTAAGGGAGCGGAAGAAACCATCCGCCCGGAAGACCTTTATACCAAACTCGAGCGGGCCGCAAAGACGGGTGTGCCGCTCCGCGTCAAAGCAGGATTCGATCCCACGGCCCCGGACATTCATCTGGGGCACACCGTCCTGATCCGCAAACTAAAACACTTTCAGGACCTCGGGCACACAGTAATCTTCCTGATCGGTGATTTTACGGGCCTTATCGGCGATCCGTCAGGTCGCAATGTGACCCGGCCGCCCATGACTCCGGAAGAGATTGCAGCCAACGCTGAAACCTACAAAAAGCAGGTCTTCAAGATCCTTGACCCGGAAAAGACCGTGGTGGAGTTCAACAACCGCTGGCTGGGAAAGCTGAACAGCCAGGAGTGGATGACCCTGCTCTCGAAATACACCGTGGCCCGCCTGCTGGAACGTGATGACTTCAGCAAGCGGTTCAAGGAAGGTCGCCCGATCACGCTTCTCGAACTCGTCTATCCATTGGCGATGGCTTACGATTCCGTGGCGCTTAAGGCCGACGTCGAGCTGGGCGGAACGGACCAGAAGTTCAACCTGCTCGCGGGCCGGGCGATCCAGCAGGAGTACGGCCAGGAGCCTCAGGTCATCATGATGATGCCCATCCTGGAAGGGCTCGATGGCGTGCAGAAAATGTCGAAGTCTCTGGGCAACTATGTCGGCATCAATGAACCGCCGCAGGAAATGTTCGGCAAACTGATGTCCATTTCCGACGAATTAATGTGGCGCTATTACGATTTGTGCACCGATTTGCCGCCCACAGAAATCGCCAGCCTGCGGAAATCGGTCAGCGATGGGACCGTTCACCCGCTGGAAATGAAAAAGCGCCTTGCTTGCCGCGTCATCTCCGATTTTCACGGAGCCTCGGACGCCGAACAGGCGCAAAAGGATTGGGAAACTCAATTCCAGGAGAAGGCGCTACCATCGGAGATTCCCGTACATTCCAGCAGCTTCGAGGCTCCGGTCAAACTGTTCCGCCTGCTGGTCACGCTGAAACTTGCAGAATCCAACTCCATCGCCCAGCGCAAAATCAAAGAAGGAGCCGTTTACATGGCCGTGGGAGAAAATGATCCTCCCGAATGGCAACGCCTGATGGATCCCACCTGGGAATTCGACACCCGCAGTTGCCCGGTCGCCTTCTTTCGTGTCGGACGCAAGCTGGTAAAAATCAGTGCCGGCTCGTAACAAAGGGTCAATCGCCGACCTTCAGATTCCGGATGGGGCTGTATTACGCATGAAATTTCGCCCGAGGGAAGGAGAACAGACCCTCAGATCCGCCAATAGATGCGTGACGATTTCAGTCGAAGAAACGCTTCCGGCGCGATGATATGCCTGGCGAAAGGAAGCAACTTTCTTATTCCTGATCCCATCAGACCCTTCTGTTGACCGCTGTGCGCGACGATGGCATGATAACCGATGGGGGGAAAGACCTGCCATGAAAAGCAGACGGAGCAAGATTTTATGCGCTGCGGCGGTGGCGTGCGTTGCAGCAGGCTTGTGGATTTTTGGTTCAAATCTGGTGGCCCATGCGCAGCAGGACCAGGGTCCGGGGCCCACACCGAATGCCGGCGAGACGGTTTACGCGCCCAAGAAGTCGGCAAAACCTGAGTTGCAGCAACAGCCGGAAAATCAGCCCTCCGAGCAGCCTGAGAAGGTTCCGCAGCAACCCGGTCAACAGGCGCCCCAGGAAAAGCAGCCCGAGAAGATCAATCCCAACCAGGTTTACACGCTCTCTACGGAGTCAAACCTGGTGAACGTGGATGTGCTGGTCACAGACAAGAACGGAAGTCCGATCACCGGGCTTGGCAAGAACAATTTCAAGGTACTTGACGACGGGGTCCCGCAATCCGTTACGAACTTCTCCACGGCGGAAGCGCCCATAACGGTTGCGATGCTGATCGAGTTCAGCAACAAGTGGTGGGGTTACTTGTACCTGGCTCTCGAAGACGCCTACCAGTTTCTTGACTTCATGGAACCCAAAGACTGGGTAGGGGTCATCTATTTTGACATGCAGCCCCACATCCTGCAGGACTTTACGCATGAC
>JAJYJL010000759.1 GCA_021789565.1 Acidobacteriota bacterium | reverse complement strand
GTCAACAAATTGGCGCCGAAATTATTGGCCGTAATAATCTGCTGGATGTAATAGGTGCGCTGCAGGTCAACCGACAGCCGGCCTGCCTTTGGAATGTTGAAGTACACCGTGCCCGTCCCAAGCGGCCAGGTCAGAGGTCCGTAAACCGGGCTGAACCCGCTTTGCTCTCCCAAGCCGGTGGTGCGGACAAAATTCCCGGTAAACCGGATGCCGAAGTACTTTACAGGCGCGGCTGCAAAGCCTGCCTGCCAGACCCGGTTGAGTGCCTGGTCACGAAGCAGGTCGGTGGTGCCGGCCGGCGCGCCGCGCTGCCATACGATGATCCCGGTCGCGAGCTCGTTGTCGTATGTGAATCCACCGAACAAGGAGTATTGGGGATTGAATGTATAGGTCAACATCGTCGAGTTGGATTGCACCTTGGAGTGAAACTGCATGGCCAGAAGCTTTTGATTGACCATGTAAAGTTCATTTTCCAGGGTGAACTTGTCGCTCAGGCGGAACGACGCCACCAGGCGGCCAGTTGTATCCGTATGAGGCGTGAGCGCTGTGTAGGAAGATCCCCGGTTGTAGTGGTGGATCTCGCCACGCAGGCTGAACCATTTTGCAGGCCGGTAGAAAGCACTCAGCGTGGGAGACACGCTCTTCGTACGCAGCGTGCGGGCTGAATCGGCCTCACCGTCTTCCAGTATCTCGATATCAGATTTAAAGAACTGGACACCGGGGCGAATCACCAGGTTCGATTTCGGCGTGAACATCATGCTGAAATCCAATTGGTGCATTCCGTCTTTCCAGTCATTCGAAACGTCTTCACTCGAAGGAGTAGACCCGTTATAAAGGGAAGTTAGGGTCCCCTCGGTAGTGGTCGTGAACCGGGTATAGCGATAGTCCAGGTCAATGTCCCACCACGGTTTCACATAGAAGGTGAAACCTTGCCGGACGATGTTGTTGGGCTCAGAGACCTCTATCCTTCCGGTCTGAGAGACCGAGTAGGGAGCGTACGTCGCCGGGTTGCTGACGGTCTGGATGATCCCGTTGTACGACTGGTCAAGGCTGGCAGGCCCACGGTAGCGGTAAAACATGTAACTCCCGCGCACTGACATCCATTTGTAAGGCTTTCCAGTGTAGGAGAATTCGCTGACCGGAGTCTTCAACTCACGGAAATCAGTCCAGGAAGCCTGCGAGAGAGGCTGCAGCAGGTTGGTTGCCGTTGTCGTGTCAATGGCCAACTGAGGCGACGACGTGTTGTTCAGCAGCATGTTGTCTGTAAAGGTTTGGTACCCGACGTTGTAATGGAAGTTCCAGTCCCGCCAGGTGTAATCCAGACCGCCCACGATCCTGTTCGAGTTGTCCCAAACAGGAGCATACATGTAGTAAGTGTTCGCGCGCGCATAGGCTCCAAAATACCTCGGCGAATCCAGGAAATCCGGCGAGAAAGTAGTGAACGTAGAACCACTAAACGATGTCCGGTAATACTGGAAGTGGAAACGCAAATTATTGGTTGCGTGCACAGTAAAATCGATGGAACCGACTTTCCGTACGTTGGCCCAGGCATGGTTGTCCGTGAGCCCTCCGTTTCGAGGCCGCGTGGGCAGGAGAACGTTGTCGTTCTGGTTCCAGTAGAAGTAAGACTGGCGCCAGTTGACGCGGAGGTCATAGAGCTTAGCCTTTGACATCGTGAACTGCGCGCTGGGATAAGGATCTCCACCCATGCCGCTCATGTTCAGCGAGAAGTCGTTCGCAAAGGCATTCGAGTCTTTGTTGTGGCCGAAGAGGCTGAAGTCCATCAGCCTTGGCCCGCTCTTAAGGTTATAAAGCTCTTCATACATCGGTTCATAACCTTTGACATCGGTAAAGCGGTAGCCCATGCTGGCCGATCCTTGGACCCCGAAACCTCCCCACTGCAGTGAAGGCTCGCTTTGGTCCTGCGCCTTGAGCACAGGCAAACTTACCAGGAACGCTAACATCAAGAAGAACAAGCTACGTGTGATTCTCAAGCGACACCTCCTATCGCAGCAGGTACTCATCAAAGTTTGACCCGTGGACCGCCACGTGGCAACGCGTGCAGTCTCCAGATGCTTGGTATCCACCGCGGCCGTGCGGCACGTTCGCCTGACCATGGAATCCTTCGGTTGTCGAGGAACTGATGACGTGAGCAACCGCATGGCATTGCAGGCACAACAGCCGCTGTTCACGTCGTATCAGCAGGAAGTTGTTCACGCTTCCGTGCGGCGTGTGGCAGGCCGCGCAACCCTCCACTCGAACCACCGCGTGTTCATAAAGGTACGGCCCGCGTTTCTCCACGTGGCACTTCACGCAAGTCTCCCAGGCCGGGCTGTTCAACTGGTGCTGATTCATGGTGCCGTGGGGATTGTGGCAATCCGTACACTGCATGAAGCCTTCGGGCACTCGGTGGTGCTCCGGCAAGGCAAATTGCGCCTGTACGGTCTGGTGGCACGTGTAGCATAGTTCGGGTTGTGGCTTCTTCAACAATCCGTCCGTCAACCAGGCATTCTCCTCTTTCAACCGTGGAACGGAGAAGAACTGCGCCTGGGCAGGTTGAAGTTTGGGCTTCCCTGCCTTCGCAACATCCACCGGGTGGGTAGCATGGCAGTCAATGCAACTGACTCCGGCTGAAATATGGACCGAGTGCTGGAATGCATCCTGCGGTGTCCCAGTTGAATGGCATCGCAAGCATCGCTCGGAGTTCTCTTTCGGACCGGCGTCAAACTTAAAGATAAGCTTCATACCCGCTTCCATCTTTGCAGGGTCGCCGACGGCTTTCTCTTCGGCCTCTGCGTGGGCTCTGCCAGGTCCGTGGCAACTCTCGCACCCGACACCCACCTTGGCTCCCTCGGGAGCAATGTCGGCGTGGGGGGTCTTATCAAACTGCGCCGCCTCCGCCGTGTGACAAGTCTTACAGGTATCCTCGCCAACGTAGTCGCCGGGTTGGGCCCCAACAGGAGCCTTCCAAGCAACCGACGGCCCCTTGGGCGGGGCCGGCTGCCGCTGAGCGTAAAGGTATGCCGTGGAAACGAACCCGAACATGCATACCAGGAATGCAGCGCTTACAGGAAAACTGAGCAGTCGCTTCATTTCGCTCTCTCCTCTTCCGCATTCGTTAACCATAAAACCCTCTTCCTAGGCTAACGGGACTCCGCAAATAAATAACTACACTCTTAACAATTTCGTCGGATCAGCTTCTCGATGTCCTCACTAGCCAACCTGCAAAGACAGCTGGCGACCCCCAGCAGGATGGCGCAACAACCGTACTTTCTGCTCGTCTTGAATTTCATAAGATCCGTTCCTACCATCTTTCGGGGAAACTACCATTTATTCCCCTACGACATCGGCCTGATGCTCAGGTAATTATTTCTACCAGCCTGCACTTGCAACAGCAGTGCGCATGCTCACGCCTTCTTGTGACCGCAATCACAGTGAGGCGTGTTGCAGGCTTAACAACTTGTCGATTCAGAAAATTCTGACTCGATTGTAAGCATTGAATACAGGCAATAACGAGGCCGTACAAGCACAGCAGTTCTTATCGAATACAGGCGCTGAAACCCGTTTTTATCGGCCTTAATTCCGCTCTGAGAAACGCCCGATTTTCGGATTTTGTTCAGAAGTTGCAAGATTTTTTTAAGGAGACATCCTGGTAAATCAAATTGGAGGGTTATTCTAAAGTTCTAATGAACTGAATTGACCCTCGTCGACTAATGGAGTGTTTACATAACAGGCAATACGCCTCGAAGCGGCAGGTTTTGATCGCAGGAAGGGTCGCTCGTCCGCGCTTGAAATATTCCGAAGAGAGCAATGAAATCCCAAAGTGGCTAATGCGTGCAGCGCCAACGGTGGTGTGCCCATGGAAAGTTCGCGCAGATAACAATTCAAGGACTGCAGGAGTTCTCGACGCGCACCGCAGCGAGGAGTCAGACGGACCGCTGAGATTCAATCCGACTGATGGTCTCTCGAAGCCAGACTTTAACAGCCTCTTGCAAGACTGGCCGGTTCCCGACTTGTTCCATCTCGTCGACGGTGCGTCCGGATGAATCGAGCGGGATGTGGTGGCAGGGCATGGCAGATACGCGATCTTCCTCAGGCACAAACTCCATCAAAGGGCATTCGCCGCAGGGTTGCACCCTGTAGGGATAGCCATAGTTCAGGCAGGTGGAAGAGTCCGCGAACATCGTTGTCGTGGCCGTCGCCGGCACATCCTGCTTGCCTGTGGCCCCGTAGCCACCCTTTTCGATGAATTCCAACTCTGACTTCAGAATCTCCAGAATATCCTGCTCATTCGACATGGCCATCCCCCTTCAGGCACTTCTGTTGGCAAACCATTTGCCCCCATTGATTCCTTCTGAATGCGAAGCCTAAGACGCTTTCATGTCCCAATCTGTGATGCAGGTCACATTAAGATGTGATACCCGGGGCCTTTGGCAGAATCCTAACCACGCTAGAATTCAAATCCTTCATTAACAATTATGAATCGAACTAAACACGGCAGTCAGACGCAGGCACACGTAACCTCTTTTTCGACCGACGATCCGATTCACTCCGCCGACGCAACTTACAGCCACCACCCTTGCCAGCACCCAAACCCCACTGCGCCCCCCGTATACAAACTCTCCGAAACTCCGGTTCCCCTTGATGGATGTCCTGTCATGGTCCTCAACTCAACACTGGATCGAGGGCGGTCATTGAAAAACATTTCCTGACCGCCGCGGCAATTTCCTCGCAAGGTGCCCGTTTGTAAACAACGGCGGTCGCTCCCATTTCAAGGAAACTCCTCCCAGCATCAGGCATACCTGCGCTCTCTGTAAGAATGACCGGCGGTTGAATTTCCATTCCGCGAATCTCGTTGAAGATGTCTTCGTGCCCGATGTCGCGAAGGTAGTCGTCCAGGAGAACAAGGTCAAACGGCCTTGAACGGAGCAACGCCAGGCCCTCCTGGCCGCTCCACGCTACGGTAGTTTCGTAACCTTCGTTTTCAAGCAAGCACTCCAGAGAAATCAGCACCTGCTCGTCATCGTCGATCACCAGTATTCGTTTTTTTCCGGCTTGTCCCTTCATAAAGATCT
>JAJYJL010000758.1 GCA_021789565.1 Acidobacteriota bacterium | reverse complement strand
GGGTCAGGGTGGATACCATCGAACTCCGCGCGGCCATCTTTGCGATACGTGCCTACACCTAATACAACCAATTCTCATGCCGAATAGGCAGTTGGTTCAGCTTCCGACGGTATTGCCGCCACGGTGGCATCGCCCTATCCATGCGATCCACGAAGCCTGCGCCGTGATTTGGCTCAAGCATGTGAACCAACTCGTGAACCACGATGTACTCCAGGCATTCCCGCGGTTTTTGGGCCAACTCTGTGTTCAACCGTATGGCTCGGGCGACCCGACTGCAGCTACCCCACTTTGTCTTCATGCGCTGAATGAACAGCCTGTCCACTCTGACGGTAAACCGTGGCTCCCATTTCGCTATGAGCGGTATGGCAGCTTCTCTCAATTGCGCGCGGTACCACGCATCCAGAATCTTCTCCCTGCGCTCGATGGCCGTGCCGGGCCGGAGTTCCAAAACCAACCGTCGCGCCTTTAGCTCGATTCGTAGCGGTCCGTCTCGCTCAACGATCCGCAGGAGGTAACGCTTCCCCCACACATAGTGGTTTTCACGTTCAAGGTATTCGTGTGGCGCTTCGCGCTCCTGAGAGAGAATTTGCTTTTGCTGCGCCTTAATCCAAACTAACTTCGACACGGCAAAGGCGCGTACCGCATCAACATTCATGCGTGTCGGTGCGGAGATCCTGACCCGGTCCGATGGAGGATAAACGCTGAGGTGGACGTTCTTGTTGTCCTTCCGCACTAGATCGGCGACAATCGAACCGAGCGTGAGCGTCGTCTCCATCAGTACTCTCTTTGCCCTTTGATGATCAAAAAGACGCGCTCCACCTCCGCTTCGTCGCGGAGGATTTCGTACAGCGCTTGTTTGATCACCATCTCCCGTGCCGAATGCTCGCGCCAGGCATCGTGACGAGCGTGTTTCACAGCTACATCAATTCGGACCGCTAGATCGGCATTCTTGCCAAGGTTGTTGTAAAGGGCGCGTAACCCAGGCGTGCTCAGATCTTTGGGAGTATCGTCCGCATGGCCGGCCGTGACGTACTTTGCCAATTCCGCGATCCGTTTCAGGTATTCTTCGTATTCGATCGCTTTGGTCTTGCGGACCGCAATGATCTCCTCAAGCAGTGCGGACATTGTCTCGTAATACGCGGGATCGGTCAGCTGTTCCTTGATGATCTTTCGTCGGACATTGCTCTCAATCGTCTCGGCAATTGCCTCCTTGTTGCCCTTCAGGCTGCCCAGCTGGGACGCGATGGCTTGGCCGATCCCGGTCTCCACGATCAGATCGACCAATCCCATGCCGTCGAATGGTGAAATCTTGCGCGGTTCGTCGGCTTCGATATAGGTATCGATCAAGTGGCGCATGTCGGCCTCATACGCCTTCACATCCAGGCTCTCGCCGCTCGCTCGCCGAATCGTTTCCCGCAAGTCCAAATAATAGGCAAGCTGCATCTTAATCCGAGCAATGTCGCCGGCGCTGTAACCCGCGCTTTCCAGTTCATCGGCAATGTTGGCGTAAGAGCGAACCAGTGATGCAGTCGCCTTGTAAAACGCAACCCGTTGCGGCTCGTGCTCTTCCAGGTCGGACGAAATCTCCGTGTTTCCGCAGAAATAGTGGATATACTCCAACTCGCCCTTCGGCGGCTCCACCGGCTCGCATAGCGCTCCCAGCATTTCCAAGGCATTCTCCAGCCGTTCCCGCCCCTTGGTCAGCCGGCCCTGAATCAGTGCTTCCGGCGGCGGTCCGCCCGCGCTGTGGTCCAGCTCTGAGGCGTAAACCGACAAAGCATTTTCGACTCGCTGAAACAGATTCTTGTAGTCGACGATGTACCCGAAATCCTTGTCGTCTCCATCCAGCCGATTGGTCCGGCAAATGGCCTGGAAGAGTCCGTGATCCTGCATCGACTTGTCGATATACAGATAGGTGCACGGTGGCGCATCGAAACCGGTCAGCAGCTTGTCCACCACCACCAGCAGCTTCATCGTCGCCGGCTCTTTGATGAACTTCTCCTTTGCCTTCTTCTCGTAGGTGTCCGTCTTCGTCTCACCGGGATCGGCGACAACTTAGCAGTTCCGTATACGGCCATTACGGAATCTCGCGACGCGCATTGAGGAGGCCCGCTTTTGCGCCAACTCAAATATGCCGTGACTTCGCGTATCGGCGTCACTGGCAACATGCATTCAGCTGTACCCACCCATTTTGGAAGTTTATTGCAAGAAGACAGCTGAGTGGTATCGTCCCTCGTCGCGTTGGGCGTGCGGCTTCGGCGCGCACCTGATCGTTCAGGCGTTGATGCGGTTCGCCATAAGAGATCTTAACTTCGCTTCTATTTCATCCGGCGGGATGGGTTTGCTGAAGTAGTAGCCCTGAACTTCATCGCATTGTCGTTCGCGCAGAAATGTCAATTGCTCCTCCGTTTCCACGCCCTCCCCAATGACTTTAAGATTCAGACTCTTAGCCATGCCGATGATTGCAGTTGTAATCGCAGCATCGTCTCCATCGTCCGGCAAGTCTTTTACGAAGGATCGGTCGATTTTCAATTTATCGACTCGAAACTGTTTGAGGTAACTCAGACTGGAGTACCCGGTTCCAAAGTCGTCGATCGCAACCCGTACTCCCATGTCTTTCAGTTCGCTCAGCACCCGCAAAGTCTGGTCAGCGTTAGAAAGCAGCATGCCCTCAGTCAGTTCTAACTCTAGGTACTCAGCTGGTAAATCAAAGGCGCGAAGTACTTCTCGGACCAGGGAGCAGAAATTGTCATTTCGAAATTGAACAGCGGAGACATTGACCGCCATGGGTACAATCGACAGTCCTTCAGAACGCCATTGTCGAAGCTGTCTGCATGACGTTCTCAATACCCATTCGCCGATGGGCAAGATGAGTCCAGTATTCTCAGCGATGCGAATGAACTTATCAGGCGGCACCAACCCCAACTCAGGGTGTCTCCAGCGAATCAGTGCTTCCATTGCGGTCATTCTTCCACTCGCCAGGTTGATTTCTGGTTGATAGACGAGGAAGAATTCATGATTCGCAAGGGCAGTACGTAGTCCGGATTCGAGTGCCAATTGTTCCGTCGCTTTGCCATTCATTTTTTCCACGAAAAACCGAAATGAATCCCGTCCCTCCTCTTTGGCACAATGCATCGCAGCTTCTGCATTTGTGATGAGACTGTCAGCGTCCGCTCCATGCTGCGGAAACACACTGATGCCGATGCTGCAGCCAAGGTTCACTATCCGGCCTTCGACTTCAAATGGAAGAGCTAGAAGCTCCATCAATCGACGTGCGGTCACCCCTGCAGCCGCCAAATCATGCACCCCGTTCAGAAAAATCCCGAATTCGTCGCTTCCCATCCGGGCAACGGTATCCTGCTCACGTATTGCTTGCCGGAACCTTTGGGCTACCTGTTGGAGGATTTGATCGCCGACGAAACGGCCCAGTGAATCGTTGATGACGGTGAACCGGTCAAGATCGACGAATAACAAGGCTAATTTTTCGTGTCTCCTGCGAGAACCGGCAAGTCCTATCGCCAAGCGATCCATGAACAGGATCCTGTTCGGCAGATCCGTGAGTGCATCATAGTATGCCAGACGTTGAATCCGCGCTTCGGCATCTTTGCGGTCTGTGATGTCTTCGACGGTGCCCTCGAAACTTACAACATCACCCGTAGCGTCACGAACCGCGCGCAAATTCAATTTGGTCCAGAGTCGAGACCGGTCTTTGCGATAGACTTCGACTTCTTCGCCACGCACTACACCCTCTTCCAGAGCTTTGCAGCTCAATTCAATGATCCGATTAGGTTCGACAAAGATTTGTTGGCTAACATCGGATATACCTGCCAACATTTCCTCGGCGGTGGTATATCCGTGCATGATGGCCAGAGCTTGGTTAATCGCCGTCAGACGCCCGTCGGGTGTTGCTTGAAAGATACCGAGGACCGCATGTTCGAAGATGCCGCGATATTTCCCTTCGGCATCGCGGGCCGCAGCGTAGGCTCTGTTCTGCTCAGATACATCAAAGGCCGCTATCAGTTCTGCATCCTTTCCGTGGAAGTCCAGGTCGTGACCGACAATCTCGACATCTAAAATTGATCCGTTCTTCCGGCGGTGCTTCCATACTGTGCGGGGTTGAAGACCGCTGTGTCGCTTCTCTATCTCTTTCAGAAACTCTGGAATGTCGCTCTCAGGACGAATATCTCTTATGGTCATACTCATGAAATCTTGCTCTGAGTACCCGTACTGTAAAACTGCGGCTTTGTTTACGGCAAGAAATCGCAGAGTAGACCGGTCAAATACCCACATCGGAACCGGGTTGCTGTCGAACAGAAGCCGGTATTGATCCTTCGACTTCTGCAAAGCCCTTTCCGCCGTTTTCCGTTCGGTGATGTCCTGCACAATTGCGGCACACCCAATCACAGCACCAGCAGCATCCGTTATGGGAGAAGAAGACAAAGCAATGTCAATACACCTTCCATCCTTGCGCCTTCTAATCGTTTCGCGATGTTCCTCGTGCCCGTCTCGGATTTCTTTCAGTATCCCGAGGAATTCCTCCATGCGATCGCTTGGGGCGATATGTGAGATCGGCTGACCGATGATCTCCGCTGCGCTGTATCCAAAGATCCGCTGTGCACCTGCATTCCAGGTTTCGATCTTGCCCTCAAGCGTCAAGGAGAGGATGGCGTCTTCCGAACAACGCACAATCGCTGCTAATCGTCGCTGCTCTTGCTCCACGTTTCTAAGCTCGGTTATGTCCGTCAAAGCGCCTCTGACGAATAACTCTGCGCCCTCTTCAACAAGAGTCGCGCTATTCAGAACAGTAATCGTCGATCCGTCTGCTCGACGGAGACGCTGCTCGAAGTTCGTCAGAGTCTTTTCACTTTGAAGTCGAGCGATGAATTGGTCGCGATCCGCAGGATCCAGATAACCCACCTCGACCGATTGGCCAATCACTTCCTCACGCGTGGTGTACCCGAACATCAGGCAAAAGGCAACGTTGCAATCCAGGATACGTCCGTCCAGACTTGTCCTATAAGCTCCCGCGAGGCTTCTTTCGAAAAGCAGTCGGTAGCGTTCTTCAGTGACCGCGACT
>JAJYJL010000757.1 GCA_021789565.1 Acidobacteriota bacterium | reverse complement strand
CAGGAACGCCATTCGTGCCTGGCGCCTCCCCGCCGGAGGATGGTTTGTACGGGCCTTTAAGAAGCAGCATCAGGGCACTGAGCAGGATAAGGATCAGCAAAAAAAGGAGCAAGGTGCGCGCAACCCGCCCAGTTTCACCCTCAATAAAAGGGCACTCAGCATTCGGAGTTCTCCTCCGGGCCAGATACCAGGGGAAAATAATAATCCAAAGCAGGAACGAACCGAGACCCCAGCGGAAGGGTTTGGGGATGTTCCTTTCGCGCGCGTCGCGATAGACCCAAACCGAGGAAAGAACCACAAGAGCGCCCAGCACGAACTGGCCCTTCTCGGGTCCCAACAAGCTTTCAGTCGTCAGTCCCACAACAAGCCAGATCCCCAGCGTGGCAAAGAAGGTGCTCCAGGAAAATCGAGCGTACTCTGTGACAGGCAGGGGAACAACCTGCTCGGCAATGGGAATCACAACCTCCGGACGCTTGATGTCGTTCGGGTCAATGGTTTCTTTGCAGGAAGGGCAAACGCGCACCGAAGCGGCCAGCATCTGTCCGCAGTGAGGACATGCAAAAGGCTCATCCGCAAGAGTGGCGGCCGGTTGTAAGCCGGTTTCCTCGGGCAACTCAGCCATGGGCGGCCTTTTCCTTCCTCGGTTTGTCCAAAACTCTCTTCATGGTGCTGAATTCCATCCCTGGTGATCTATCCAGTCTAACACCTGGCGGTAAACTATTCTGCGGGGAAGCCTGTTGAAGTCGCGGATTCGTCCCAAGGCCTGGTTCCCTCCCTGAGATTGATAATACCAGCCTGCCTCCTGTTGCAGCGCCATCACCTCACCGGAAACAAAGAAGACCCGCTTTGCATAATGATACGGGGTCGAAGGAATCGTCTTCGGATTGTAGACCTTGTCAACATAGAGTTTAATGCTTTCGGGCGTCAGTTCTTTCTCGCTCACCATCTCCTGCAGCGCCTTCACCACAAAATAGTTGTTCACGATATGGTCGATGTGTCCTTCGGCGGGAGGGTGGGCCGTTACAACCACCTCCGGGTGAAACATCTTCAGCAGTTTCTTCACCACGGCCACAACGGAGTCACGCGCATAGGGCAGGTTGGGCTGGAAAACATTCTGGTAAGGAGTATGGTCAGAGGCCAGCAGGACTGAAAGATAAGGATGGGCCGGGTCGGGATGATGATACCAGATTTCGCCCGATCCACCATCCGGCAGCCCCAGGAAAAAGATGTCGTCTTTCGGCACTCCCATATGCCCCAGTACCGCGCGCGTCTCCGCCATACGCAGCGTACCGAAGTTCATGGCTTCCGCAGGGCTGCAGGAGTGCTGGTAATAACGGTCGCACGACCCCGCATCGCCGCTTGTAAAGTAGACAAAATGGATCGGAATGTGGTTCTCGATGGCCGCCCGGGTCAAACCGGCCCAGCCACCCTCGTCATCCTCGTGCGCGCAGAAGATCACAATGGATTTGGGCAGAGGGTTCACGCCCAGTTCAAGGTTGCTCTCCGCCACAGTGTTCCCGGCCGAATCGCTGAGAACGACTTCGGCCCGGTAGATCCCCGCACGGCCGGCGGGCAGCGCAAACGTCACCAACTGTTTCCTGGGCGCCGAATCTGGCGCCAGGTCAAGCGGGCCGGCAACAACTTTCTTATGGAGCGGCTTTCCGTCCGGGTCCAACAGGAGCGCAGCGGTGGTAATCTGCTTCCAGGCATTCTTTCCGGGGTTCTCAATCGAGAAATGGACAGCCGCATCCTGGCCGGGCATGAACATTGTGTGGTGATGATCGAAACGAATCGCGCCCACGTTAAGGCTAGGAGGGTAAAAGTGCCGGTAGTCCCTGGTGTCAACGTCACTCAGTGCAGGATAAATGTATTGCAAGGGATAAGGCTTGGGGGATGTGATGCCGGGCGGCCGGATCAGAACGAGCTGGCTGAAGGTGATGTCCAGAACATTCTTCCGGTCATGGTCCCACACCACCACACCGTATTGATGGATCGTCGGCTGATCAACCTTGCCCGCAACGGCGGCGTCGCTGGAGTGAATGATTTGTTCCGCGCCGCCGGCAAGGGTCAGGTCCTTTTTCAGCGTCACAATGCTGGCGGCAGCCTGTTGCGCGGGCCCGGCAATCCACGGCCAGTAGCGGTTTGAGAACTCAACCCGAAGCCCGCTGAGTGGCTGGTGCGTCAGGTTCTTGAGAGTGATATCGCACGTGACAGGGTCACCCGTGACGTAGAAAGTCTTGCCCAGCTTGATCCGCTCAATCTTCACCAGCTTACGGTATACGGCAAAAGATCCTGCCTGCCGGGCCCTGATAAAGGTGTCCCCGGAGATGCGGTCGTATCCCAGCAGGTCAATTTCATAGCGCCCCGTGCGCGAGTTCGCCGGAATTTTCCATAAGAGCGAATAGGAACTTGTAGCAGGCGTACCTGGACATGTCCAAACGTGCGAAGGCGGAGTCGTGTAGACCGCCTGCGATTCACCGTCATAGCGTATGGTCGCTGAAAAGGCCAGACCACCGCGAATTGAGGCCCCCGGAGCCGGAACCAGCCGCATCAGGACTTCCGAGCCGGCGTCGTAACTGGTCCTGTTGGTAACCGCCAGGACGCTGCTCTGAGCATGGGCCAGCATGGGCAGCAGCAGAAGTCCGGCGACGAACACAAGCTTTGTGCAGATCGACTTTCGCATAGGCTCTGACAACACAACCCCCTCCGTTCCCGGGCCGACGGAAACGGCGCCCCGCACGAACCGGCGAAACACTCCGCCTGGCCCTTGTATCGCCCCTGGATTGGCGTCTGTATGCAAAAGGATTAATTTATCACGGAGCGAGAACTGCGGCGTGGACGTCTTCCCAACAGTTTGTTGAGACATGTCATGCTGAGTGAAACGAAGCATCCCTGCATTTGTAAAATCAAGCAACTGCCGAGATCCTCCGTCGTCCTTCGGCCCCGCTCAGAGCAGGCTCTAAGGCTCCTCAGGATGACAGATTCCATGGTTTTTCAATTAACCGTTAGAACCCGCGCAGCTTCCCAGCGCTATGCTTCCGCGCCCGATTTCAGTTCCGCTTGCGGAACCAGCTCCGGCAAAGCGCCTGCTTTTGCAAGAATGAAGTAAATCACAAAGCCTACGATAAAGGAGAAAAGAACCGCAGGCCGATCAACCCTTATCCAGCTCGCCGGAACTCCCGGAATCTTGTCCAGGATCCCAACCACAAATCCAATCGCCCAGGCCACATATCCCGCAAAGTTGATCCCCTTGCGCGGCCCGGACCATTTCTTCCCGGCCAGCAGATAGTCGGCGGCCATGGCGCCGCAAATCGGCCCGAAGGAAGCCCCCACAATCGAAAAGAATCCAATCAGGTTTTGCGCCACGCCCGTGATGGCCAGGATGGCCCCAATCGTCACACCTATCAAGGTGGAAACGGCACGCGGGATTTTCGGCAACATGGTTCCAAAGCTGTTGCCGGCAATAAAGGTGCAGAAGGTAGTCGGCACCATGGAAGCCGCCGCAAACAGGAAGAACATCACCGGAGCCAGCGCGCCAACGCTCTTGATGGTGCCCGCATAGGTAAAGTCCGAAGCGCTGCCCAGTTTGCCCAGGTGCCCCGCAACCGCAAGCACCGGCAAGCCGCCCGCCACAAGGATGGCCAGGGTGATCCCGGTCAGGCCTCCCAGCACCACGTCGCGGCGGTTCCTGTTGTTCAGGCCGAAATCAGCGCCCGCAGCGCCGGCGGAAGCGAAGAATCCGATGACGATGGTGAGCATCATCAGGAAGCCACCCCATGCGTCGTTTTGCGGCGGATGATAACTGGCTACGCCTCCTTTGTTGGCCCAGAACACGATGATGATCATCACCAGCGGCACCCAGTTCAGAAACTGGGCGATGCGCGCCATGGTGGAAATTCCTTTGATCGCCACCCAGGCCAGCCCGTACGCCCACACCAGTGCAATGCCGTCGAACAGTACATTCGAATTGCTGCCGAGCCCTTTCATGATGTAATCCACGGCCCAATAAGTGGCTACGGCGAACCATCCGATCTGCAGAAAGCCCATCAGCAAACCCGGCATCAGGTAGCCGCCCTTTACGCCGAAGGTGGAGGTCCCAACAATGTAAAGCGGACGCCCGGTCTGCATGCCCAGCATGGCCGGAGCGTAATAAAAAAGCGCGAAACAGAGCAGGCCGGCCACGAACAGTCCAAGCAGGCAGACGGCGGGGCTGGCCTGGTTCAGCGTGTTGACGGACATTTGTAGGTAGAAAGCGACCCACAAAAAAATCCCCGCGTAAGAAGGGAATGTGCTTTTGTACCAGGGAACCCGTTTCTCGAGAGGATTGGGAACGGACGATTCAACATAGTTTGGTAATTCGACGGCCATTTTACCCCCCCCATTGCACGCGCACCAAAATGTCAGGTTGGGGACAAAGAATAGTCGTTGCCGAGGTTTAATGCAAGTTCAAAAGCGAAAATCGCCGGGAAGCGTTTGTGACTGGCGGGCGGCCCTGATCAAGCCGCGTCGGGTTTTGCAGAATCGAGCCCGGCTAACCCTGCTCGCCTTCGGCAAACAGTTCATAGCCGGGGTTGGGCGGAAACATTTCCGCCATCCAATTCATGCGATTGCGCAAGGCTGCAACCGGCAGGTGTTCGGGGCCAGTCCGGATTTGCACGTCGTGCCACAGCCCGTGCATATATTCCGCGCAGGTGCTGGTGAAGGAAACGTCACGATATTTCAGGAATTGCGGGCCCGTCCTGGACCAGCGCCCGCGCCGCTGGAGGGGCCGCTTGGCCTCGAAGGCATCCTCATCAATTTCGCCGTCGAGCCCCCTGCTGAGTTCTTCCCGCAAAAGGCTCGTGTAGCGCTCCAGCTCATCGGGGGTCAGGCGGGCGCGAAGAAGCTCGGCGACGCTCGCCAGAAATTCCCATCCGGTATCGTGAGCGTCAAGGTCCCGGCAAGCAAGAACCAGGTCGATTCTGTTCTTGTTTTCCAACCAGACTGCGGAATGCTTATCTCCTTCCGGACTGGAAAAGGCAACCATGTCGCCCGTTGGCAAGCAGGCCACAAAGGGAACCAGAAGAATTCTCATCTTTCC
>JAJYJL010000756.1 GCA_021789565.1 Acidobacteriota bacterium | reverse complement strand
AGAGAAAAAAGGCACCAGAGAAAACTGGCCGGTGGCGGAAATCAGATTGGTGATGATGTAAGGGACCGTAAAGGCCACGTAGAAGGTATCGGACGCTTTTGAAAGTCCCAGGTTGGCGGCAATGCTGATTTCCACCAGGATCCCGGTCAGGCTGCCGAGCGAGGAGAATATCCCCACCACCATCGAGCTGCGGAACATCTGGCGCTTGGCCGTCATCGATCATCCAGGGTAAGAAGCTCGCTCTCGCAAAGACGCGAAGGCGCAAAGCCGAGCGGCGTGGAAACTCTGCTCCCTAAGTCAGCGGACCGGAAGGTTCCCGGGGGCATCTTCAATCTTTTCCACCACAAAAGGGGTTGAGACCACAAACAAAAAAACCATCAGAACGGGCGACGTCCCGAAATTGAATTCAAAAAAGCCTTCCACCATAAACGCCAGCCACGCGGCGATGGCGCCGTCCACCATCCAACGGCCGGCACGGCACCGGCGGCGAACTTTCCACATCTGCCACAGGAAGGCGGCCATCAGCCACATCCATGCCACCAGACACGGAAGCCCCCGCTCCGCGGCAAACTGGATGAAGTTGTCGTGCAGGTGGTTGTGATAGCCGGCGATAGGGGCGTGCCCTTTGGGAAGATAAAGGTCATACACCTGCGGAATGTTATTCGGCCCCACGCCCACCCAGGGATGGGCCTTCACCATGTTCAATCCCACTTCCCACATTTCGAATCGGATGGCCAGCGCCGGATCGCGCGTGGGGTGGAGCGCCAGCCACAGCCGCTCATGGACCATCCGTGGTGCAAAAAGATAGATCACCACCGCAAGCACCGGCAGCGCCAGGACCCATTTGGGCTTCCATCGCCACAGCAGATAAACCATGGCAAAAAAACATCCCAGCCAGACCCCGCGGGTCAGGTTGAGAACAATCGAGAAAGCGATAACCGCCGCCACCGCCCACCACGCCCGTCCCGTCTTCAGCCCCAACAGCAGGAAAGCCGCTAGAAGGATGAAGACCAGCATCTGCTGGCCGCCGAAATTCATCCAGTCACCCATCAGCCCGGTGATGCGCGTGGTGATCATGTAGGCATAAACGTGGTGCGGATGCTCCGCGCGCACCATGCGATATTGCCTCGCAAACTGCCATGCCGCAATCAGGCCGACAAAGGCTGCCTCGACAAACAGCCCCTTCCATAGCCAGCCCAGGTGCCGGCTGCTCGCAATCAGGTTCACGGCCATCAGGATGATCAGGAAAAGGACCAGCTTGCGCACGGCGAACAGGCCGGCGGCGGGGTTGGTGGCCCACAGGACCGAGGTCACCGTAAAAAGGCAGAAAAGCAGCAGAGGAAGCTTGACGGGCGGGAAGCTGATGCGGGGAGGATGGCGAAGCAGGTGCGCGGCGAAAAGAAGCCCCGCCAGGGCCAGGAACGCCTGCGTGATGGCGATTGAGAAGAGATAGGTGAGAACGGAGAGGCTGAAGAAGAGCGACGCCCAGCAGGCGAGGCCCGTTCGCGGAAGTTCCGCACGCACAACACTGGCAATTTTGTTTATGTTATTCACCCAAGAGTTGAGACTTTATTCAACTCGGGCGATAATTTCAAGAGGGAAGCCAGTGGATGGCGCGAGCGCCCGCCGCACCTCACAGCGGGAAGCGCGGAGGAATACGGCGCAGACGGCGCTCTACCGACCGGTTAGAAGGCTGAAAGTAAGTGCTTGTTGTGGCGGCGTTTCTTGACACCCATGGCCTGCAGGCTATAATTGTAGTTTTGGACGAGTGAGGCCGAAGTGTTTATCACCCTCCAGGAGCTGGAGCTTCACCGGGTAAAGGTATCAAAGACCTACCCGCCCGGCGCTCTGGATTTTCAAGAGGTTAAGTTCCGGCAGGCAGGACCTTTAGTGGTGAATGCCGAGGCCGAGCTGGCCGGAAAAGAAATTCGAGTTCGCGGGCGCATTTCCGGAGCTGTGGAGGCCGCCTGCGATCGGTGTCTGGAACAGACCAGGATACCGGTTGAACTTGATTTCGATCTGCCTTATCGGCCGATGGAAGAAATTGCCCGGGAAGAGGAAGTAGAAGTCGAAGAAGACGAACTGGCGGTAGGCTTCTTTTCGGGTGACGGTGTGAATCTGGCCGACTTGGTGAGGGAACAGGTTCTTTTGTCCCTCCCCATGAAGATCGTTTGCCGGCCTGACTGCCGGGGCCTCTGTCCGGTTTGCGGAGTGGACCGCAACGTCAAGGAATGTGGTTGTTCCTTGCAGCGCGAAAATTCACCCTTCGCTCTCTTGAAGAAAAACCAGGTCAGGTGACTGGCCGCATTCAACTGGAGAGGTTGGTGTGTGGGCCGCCAGGCGGCTTGGCCGGGCTCCCACGCAAAAAATTCAACCTTGCCGCCGAATCCGGACGGCAAGGGAACTTGATGTGAAGGAAACGGAACGATGCCAAATCCGAAACGACGACATTCAAAAGCGCGCCGCAATCGTCGGCGTGCTCATGACCATCTGAAGCGGCGGTCGCTTTCTGAGTGCCCCAACTGTCATGAATCGAAAATGCCCCACCAGGCGTGCCCGCGTTGCGGCCACTACAACGGCCGGGAAGTGATCCTGGTGGATGAAGCGGCCTGAGGGGCCTGGGTCCTGGACCAGGCATCGGCCTGGCCAGACTCAAATAGATCAACACTCTGGGGGCGCTCTTAGACCATGCGCGCGATTGCTGTTGATGCAATGGGATCGGACACGGCTCCTGTGCCTGAAATCGAAGGCGCGATTCAGGCGGCGAAGGCGGGATATGCGGAAGTGCTTCTGGTGGGCCCCCAGGATGTGCTGCGGCGGGAACTGGCGGGGCGTGGCGCGGAAGGCCTGAAGATTGAAGTGGTCCATGCCTCCGAAGCTGTCACCATGGAGGATGAAGCGGCCAAAGCCTTCCGCCGCAAGCGCGATTCCTCCATCCGCGTGGCCGCCCGGCTGGTCCGGGACGGTAAAGCGGACGGATTGATCAGCGCCGGGAATACGGGCGCGGTGATGACCACGGCCAAGATCCTGCTGGGCACGCTGGAAGGCGTAGACCGGCCGGCGCTGGCCCAGGTTTTTCCCTCGTCGCAAAACGGCAAGGCCTCTGTCCTGCTGGACGTCGGGGCCAACGTGGATTGCAAACCCCTGCACCTCGAACAGTTCGCGGTGATGGGTGAAATCTATTACCGCGTGATCTTTGGCGCTGAGAGGGCGCGGGTGGGATTGCTCTCCAACGGTTCGGAACCGCACAAGGGCAACGAAGTAACGCGCGAGGTTCTGGCGCGTCTAAACGAGTTGAATCTGAACTTTGTCGGCAACGTCGAGGGCCGTGACCTCTTCAACGGCCGGGTGGATGTGATTGTCGCTGACGGATTCATCGGCAACGTGGCGCTAAAAATCAGCGAAGGGATCGTCGATACGGTAACCAGCCTCCTGAAGGAGTCGCTGGCAAGCACTTTTTCATCGAGGCTCGGCTATCTCCTTTCGCGAAAGGCCTTCGGCCGCATGAAGAAGCGGCTGGATTACTCCGAATACGGAGGAGCTCCGCTGCTGGGCGTCAAGGGGGTTTGCATCATCTGCCACGGCGGGTCAAATGCGAACGCCATCAAGAACGCCGTTCGCGTGGCAGCGGAATTCTCAGAAGGCCACGTCAACGAGAAAATCGAGCGCGAGCTGGCCCTCGCTTCGCTCAGCAAGAATTAAGGGGCCATTCAGGAGCCATAATGGTTGCGACAGGTATCCTGGGCACGGGTTCAGCCCTGCCTGAGAAGGTCATTACTAATTCCGACCTCGAAAAGATGGTCGATACCTCCGACAAATGGATCACGGAGCGTACCGGCATCAAGGAAAGGCGACAGGCTGCCCCCCAGGAAACCACCTCCTCGCTGTCGGTCGAGGCAGCGAAAAAGGCGCTGGATATGGCCGGCATCACGCCTGAACAACTTGACCTCATCATCTGCTCAACCATTTCTCCCGACATGCCGTTGCCCGCCACAGCTTCCCTCATCCAGCGGGACCTGGGGGCCGGCACCTGCTGCGCTTTTGACCTGGCGGCCGCCTGCTCAGGATTTCTTTTCGGGCTGACGGTGGTGGACCAGTTTGTCAAAACAGGAAAGTCCAAATACGCCCTGGTGATCGGGGCCGAACTGCTTTCCCGGTATCTGGACTACCAGGACCGCGCCACCTGCGTGATTTTCGGCGACGGCGTTGCCGCCGGGGTGCTGGGTGCAGTCAATTCCTCTTCGGGCATTCTGGCCTCTGAAGTCCATACCAACGGCGCCTATGCGGACCATCTTTACATTCCCGCCGGCGGCACGGCGCGGCCGGCCACCTGTGAAACGGTGAAGGGGCGCGAGCACTACATCAAAATGCGCGGGAACGAGCTGTTCAAGGTGGCCGTGCGCAGCCTGGAAGAAGTTTCCCGCAGGGTGATCGAGCAGGCCGGCGTCCAGCCCGGCGACATCGACCTGTTTATTCCCCACCAGGCCAATCTGCGCATTACGGAGGCTGTGCGGGAACGGCTGGGGGTCCCGGCGGAAAAGGTCTATTCCAACATCAATCGCGTGGGCAACACGTCGTCGGCTTCAATTCCCATCTGCCTGGATGAGTGCGTGCGAAGCGGCCGCATCAAGAAGGGCGACCTGGTTCTGATGTCCGCCTTCGGCGCGGGCGTAACCTGGGGATCGGTTTTAGTGCGCTGGTAGCGAACGCCGCGCGCCTGCAGAATGGGTGGCGCGCTGGCACTGCGCGGCGGCACAGCCTGCGCAAACTGGAGATTGGTTTTTGTCCGAAATAGCATTTCTTTTCCCGGGCCAGGGTTCGCAGGCGCCTGGCATGGGCCTGGAGCTGGCGGAAAATTTCAGCCCGGCCCGCGACGTTTTTGAAGAAGCGGACGCCGCGCTGGGATTCCCTCTTTCAAAGCTTTGCTTTGAGGGCCCGGCTGAGGAATTGCAGTTGACGGCCAACACGCAGCCTGCCATCCTTGCCGTTTCCGTTGCTGCGGCGCGGGTGCTGGAGGAGAAAGGCATCCGGCCCGATTATGTTGCGGGGCACAGCCTGGGCGAATATTCGGCGCTGGTGG
>JAJYJL010000755.1 GCA_021789565.1 Acidobacteriota bacterium | reverse complement strand
CTCGCCGACCGCTTCGGCCGACGTAAGCTATTTATTCTGACGCTCCTGCTCTACTCCGGCTTCACGGTGATCTCGGCACTTTCGCCGGGCTACTACTTTTTCATGGCGTTCCGCTTCCTCACGGCGATCGGCGTGGGCGCCGAATATTCCGCCATCAACGCTGCTATCGGCGAGATTATTCCAGCTCGCTTTCGCGGCCGCGCCAACGCAACCGTGATGAATTTCTGGCCGGTGGGATCAATCCTTGCGGCCCTGCTCAGCCTGTATTTCATCAACCTGCTGCCGCCCTCGATTGGCTGGCGGTTTGCTTTCGGTCTGGGCGCCGTCGTCGCCCTGTTTACCGTCTGGGCGCGCCGAATCCTGCCGGAATCGCCCCGCTGGCTGCTGATGCGCGGCCGCCGACAGGAAGCGCTGGCCGTGATGCAGCAGATCGAATCGCGCGCGGACCATTTTGACCTCTCCGCGCCACACGCGGCGCCTGCAGCGTCAAAGTCGCCAGGTTTTTTCAGCCAGGTCTGGCTGCTGATGCGCGACCATCCGGCACGCCTGGCGCTCGGATCGCTGCTCGATTTGTCCGAGGCCGCCGGCTATTACGGCATCTTCGCCTTCCTGCCGCTGGTGGTTTTGCCGCGTGTTAACATTACAGACGAAAAGGTGCCGTGGTTCTTCCTGATTGGAAATCTGGGAGCGGTGGGGGGCGGAGCGCTGGCGGCCGTTGCGCTGGATAAGGCCGGGCGCAAGTGGACGGTGACGCTCTTTTATTTGCTGGCCGCGGTTTCAATGCTGGTGATGGGCGTAGCGACGGTCCGCGGCAGCGCGGGAGGTGTAATGGCTGCTTTTGTGGTGGTCAACTTCTGCGCCACGGGAAGCTGGGTATCAGCCTACCCGACGTTTTCTGAAATCTTTCCGACCCGCCTGCGCTCGACCGGCATCGGATTTTCTGTGGCGTTCGGCCGGATTGGCGCGGCCCTCTCTCCTCTGATCCTGGTGGCCTTGGCCGAGCGCGTCTCCATCATTGACGCCTTCGCGGTGCTGGGTGGATTTTATGTGCTGGGTGTTGTCGCCATGGTGCCGTGGATACTGTGGGGGCCGGAAGGACGCGGCAAGGCGCTCGAAATTCTGGGAGGGGAAAGTCTCGAGGCATGATTTTTCCTGAGGTCACCCTCACGCACCTCGACAGCCTCTGGTTCCAGGTAAGCGGAACCTTGTGCAATGTCGCCTGCACGCACTGTTTTAACAACAGCGGCCCGAACGTCAGGACATTTGGCTTCCTCAGCCCTGAAAAAGTGCGCAAAGAAATCGAATGTGCGGCACGCTCGGGCGTGAAAGAAATATTCTTCACCGGAGGCGAGCCGTTTCTTCATCCCGGGCTGCCGGAGATGCTTTCTTTCTCACTAAACCATGCGCCCACAACCGTCCTGACCAACGGCATGTTAATTCAAGACCGCATTGCTGACCGCCTGGCCGAAATCGAGCGCTCCGCGAGGTATTCGCTCGAAATTCGCGTCAGCCTGGACGGTTACACCGAAGAGATGAATGACGCCATCCGCGGGAAAGGCGTGTTCCGTTCGGCGCTGGCGGCCGTGGAGCGATTGAGCCGGCGCGGCCTGCTGCCGCTGGTTACAATCGTCCGCACCTGGGGCGATGACCAAGAGCTTTCCACCCTGGCCGCGTTTTCACGTACTCTGCGTGCGGCGGGATACGCCCGGCCGCGAATCAAGGTGCTGCCTGCGCTGCCGCTGGGGCGTGAGCTTGAACGCTCCCGCGGCACCGATACCGACGCGCTGCTGAGCGAAGAGATGCTCGAGGGCTTTGACCGCGAGTTGCTGATGTGCTCGAATTCACGCATCGTCACCGATCGAGGCGTCTGGGTCTGCCCCCTGCTGGTGGAAAAGGCCGATGCCCGGCTGGGCGCGACGTTGGACGACTCGGTCCCTGCCTACGCGCTTCGCCACAACGCCTGCGTCACTTGCTACCACTACGGGACCATCTGCGGCAACATCAGTTCCCTGATCGAAGGCCCTGCGGCGGCGGCGGAAGCGGACTAAATCGAACTCCCATGAAGCGATTTGCCCTTTTCGGCGGCATCTACAACAACTACCTGGCGCTCGAAGCCGCTCTTGCAGACGCATCGCGCCGCAAGCCTGAGGCTCTCTATTGCCTGGGTGACCTTGGCGCGTTCGGGCCGAATCCTGATCGCGTTTATCCATTGCTTCACAAGCATGGCGTCCAGTGCATCCAGGGAAATTACGACAACTCGCTGGCCGGCGGCCTCGCCGACTGCCAGTGTGGCTATACCGACCCGCGTGACAATCACTTTGCGCGGATCAGTTACAGCTACACGTTCAAAAACACGTCCGCAGAAAACAAAGCGTGGCTGAGCACATTGCCGGATTCGCTGCGTCTGGAAGTGGAAGGCCGCCGCGTCTTGCTGTGTCACGGCTCGCCGCGCAAGATGAATGAATTCTTATGGGAATCGACAACGCCCGACTCGTTCCTCAAATACCTGTTGGGGCAGTCAAACGCCGATATCCTGTGCGCCACGCATACCGGCATCAAGTGGCATCGCGAGCTGCCGGGCAATCGCCACTTTATCAATGTTGGCGTGCTGGGCCGGCCCGAAAACGACGGTACAACGAACGTCTGGTACACGCTGCTGGCTGTTGATAAGGCGGACGTCCAAGTGGAATTCATCCCTGTCGAATATGACCATGAAAAGCTTGCCGCTGAAATGAAAGCCGAACAACTGCCCGCCGAATTCGCCGAAACCATCGTTACCGGCTGGTGGACGACCTGCCTGGAAGTTCTTCCGCACAAGGAGCGCGCTCGCGGGCGGTTTTAAGCTCCAGTGCCCGTTCCCGTGTCTGCGGCCGTTAGCCTCGCAACGAGCCTACAGCCCCTTGACGTCACATTTGCGGGGAGAGATAATTGGCATGTAAGAAAGAGACGAGCGAACCGAAGCTCGCGCGGGAGATAGGCGATGCCTTTCACCTGCCTGCACAGGCAAGTTCGGTTCATTCGCTCTTACGACGCTTTTCACGCCGCAAGGGTAAGAACACGCCGGGCACTGTGCCCGCATCCCACCCAAAGTTACTTCATTGATCATGCGGGAAGAACTCCCCGCTACGGGAAAACTTCTTGCTTGACGGTGGTTTTCAGGCGCCGCGTTGCCCATGTTCCACCCTGACAATGACAGAAACCCAAGCCGGCACGTTCCGCGCTTCGCTTGGCCGGCGTATGGAACGGCCGAAAATTCCAAGAGGAGGTAAAACCTATGATCGGCATCGGTTTTGGAGCATTTCTTACGCTCAGTGTGATCAGCTTAATCGGCGCTGCGGTCGTCCACTACGGGTTCCACTACCGCTTTCTGAAGGGGATCGACGGGTTCCTTGCAAAGTGGGTTGTCGGCTGGATTGGGGCCTGGGCCGCCGCGCCCGTTTACGGCCACTGGTTCCACGGACTCACCATCCAGGGCCAATACCTGCTGCCGGCGTTCCTGGGCGCATGCACAGCCGCCTTCATGGGGACCGCAATTTGCAAAATAATGGCAAAAATCAGAATGGTTGAACTGGGCGAAACCGCTGTAACTCCCACTGCTACTGCGGCTGAACCGTCTCGCGAAACCAGAGCAGCCTGATTCCCATCGGGGCAAAAAGGGGACCGGTGGAATTCACGGTCGGATCAAATTTGGCCATCGCCGGCCTCGTTGCCGGTCCGCGGGCCATCGCACAAGAATGCGGCAGGATCTCCTCCCGGAATCAGCATTTGGCATTGGCTTCCCTGCCTGCTGGCGTAAGTTGCAGGTGTGCGTGTTTATTGGGTGCTGTCTCTACAGGCTCCAGCCAATGTGTTAGTATCGAGAATTGAAGCTCTTCGCGAGCCCTCTTTTCACACACAAAGCAGAAAGGGTATTGTGCTCAAGATTGGTATTGTAGGCCTCAACATGGTGGGCAAGACCACCCTGTTCAAGATCCTTACTCATGCTCGCGATGAAAAGCTTGCAAGCGGCAAACCGGAAGCCCATGTGGGCGTGGTCAAGGTGCCCGACGAGCGTCTCGATCACCTTGCGGGGATGTTCAAGCCGCAAAAACTGGTTCACGCCAGCATCGAATATGTCGATACGCCCGCCAGCGTCATCCAGTTGGCGCGCACGGGAACGCAATCCCAGGCCCTGAAAGAAATGAACGCCTTGATTCACGTGGTGCGCGCCTTCGAGGACCCGGCTACTCCGGTTGACGGCGAAACCGTCGATCCCAAACGTGATATTGAATCGGTGGAACTGGAACTTGTGCTCTCAGACCTGGATATCGTTGAAAAGCGCCTGGAACGCCTCGAAAAAGATATCAAGAAGCAAAAGAATCCCGCTCTTGAAAAAGAGCACCTGTCCCTGCTGAAGGCCAAGGAGGCGCTGGAAGCCCAGAAGCCGCTGCGCGAACTCGATTTCACTTCCGATGAGGAGCGCGCTCTGCGCGGGTTCACTTTTCTCTCCATCAAGCCCATGCTCTACGTGCTCAACCTGGGTGAGAAGGACGCGCCGCGGACCCGCGCCGCCGACGAGTTCGCTCACGAAGCCGGGTTGAAGCAGCGCCCGCGTACCGCCGTCACCGCCGTCTGCGGAAAGATCGAAGAGGAGCTTTCCGAATTAAGCGAGGAAGAATCGGGCGAGTTCCTTGCCAGCTACGGGCTGACGGAATCCGCCATCTCGCGGCTGATCCGCTCGAGTTACCATCTCCTCGGGCTGATTTCATTTTTCACCGTGGGCGAGGATGAGTGCCGCGCCTGGACCATTCGTGACGGAATGACGGCGCTCGACGCCGCGGGGGAAATCCATTCCGACATCCAGCGCGGCTTTATCCGCGCGGAAGTGATTCCCTATCAGCATCTGGTGGACGCCGGCAGCTTCGCCGAGGCCCGCACGCGCGGTTCGCTGCGGCTCGAAGGCAAGGAGTACGTGGTCCACGACGGAGAGATCGTGCACTTCCGGCACTCGGGCTGAGAGCGATTCCAGAAATTCAACCAACTGCCATGCTATTCGCCATTGAGATCAGCCTTGTCCTCGGAGTGGCCGCGGGAGTCTCCCGCGGC
>JAJYJL010000754.1 GCA_021789565.1 Acidobacteriota bacterium | reverse complement strand
AGAACCAGGTGGACCTTTAACAGTGGAAGCCAGGTCCGGGGACGCCCTGAAGATCTCCGTCTATGGTGCGGACGGCAAGCGAGTCCCTGTCACGGAAAAACATCTGGCAAGCTCCGAGGAAAAGCTGACAGTTCAGGTTTCTTTTCCGCGCACCTTGCACCCTGGACTGTGGCGCGCTGTGGTGAATTCCGGCGCCAAGCAAAGTGAGTTTCAGTTTCTGGTGCTGGGGAATATTTCTCCGCACCCTCGGGTTCTGCTGACCCGCCAACGGATTGGAGAGTTGCGCTCACAGAATGCATCCAGTCCCTTCCTGGCTGCGTTGCGTGCGAAAGCCCGGGATTTGCGCTCGGCCCTCGCCTACAGTACATATGCGGGAAAGAACATTGCATTGCTACCGAGTGTCTCTGTGTTTCCCGGCCTGCCCCAGTATTTTTCGCTCCTGGAAAATTACAGTAACTCGATCGCTTTCAATGCGGTTGAATACCAATTGACTGGCGATCCGGCGGCGCTGGATGCGGCGCGAAGAGGTTTGCTCACGGTCGCCAGCTGGCCCACCTGGACGCCAACCTGGTTCGCCGCCCACGGTCTGCACACTTATTACGAAGTAGGCGTTTTTTCTCAGAGAGTAGCTGTCGGGTATGACCTGATCGCTGACAAACTGACTCATGCGGAGAAAGAACAAATCACTGCGGCCCTGTGGCGGAACGGCATTGAACCAACGGTCGAAGAGTATTTTTCAAACAATCGGATGCCCATCGCGGCCAGCAACTGGATGGCGAATTCTATCGGCGGCGCTGTTGCCATGGTTGTGGCCCTTTATGGCGATTTGCCAGACTGGGACGCACGCTTGGGAACTGCCCTGGCTGAACTGAACGTTGCCTATGACCGCCTGCTGGAGGGACTTTTCCCCGGAGATGGCAGCGAAGCTGAGCCGGCGGGCTACCAAGAGTTTGCGATGAAAGGCATGTCTTTTGGCTTGGCAGCTCTTCACGCTCTTGGTATAAGGCCAGGGGGCTCGGAAGGGTTGATTCAGTCTTTCTGGTGGCCCCGTTACGCAGAGGTGAATCCAGACCTGGTTCTTGACACAGGCGACTTCGGTGGCAACGCGAGGGCGTTGTCTGGATTTGCATGGGAGGCCGAGCATTTCCGCAATCCCTCTTTACGCTCCTTTTACGATACTGCTGAAGGAGGAAGGTTGCTGGGGGTTTCGAAAGTTCAGCATACGGGACGGTCCCTCGAAGCCGCACCGGGTTTGCTGGATTTGACCTGCTGCTCGCAGCCCACGCAGCCGGCGCCATTGCCTCCGCCCTCAAGAATTTTCCCCGGGCGTGGCAGTGCGGTGCTCCGCAGCGGATGGAAACCCACGGACACCGTCATCTCCATCCGGGTGGGACCCTGGTTTAACCACGAACATCACGACCAAGGAACCTTTCAGGTAGCCGCGTTCGGGCACAAGTTAATCAGCGAGGCCGGCTATGCGGACTATTACAAGGACCCGAATTACCCAACCTATTTCATGCAAGCTCCCGGACATAACACGGTCCTGATTGACGGCAATCCCTTCAGCCAGCCGGGAGAAAATGGGCGCTACTGGAAAGCCTTGGCACATTATCCGCATTTTGTGACACACGTGCTTTCGCCGGGCGTGGATTATCTGTCCGCTCAACTGGAAGAGGCTTACGGCGGTGTTCTGACATCTTTTCAACGTGAATTCGTCTTTCTCAAGCCGGACGTGCTGATTATTCACGACCGATTGCAGGCGCCATCCGCTCACCGTTACAATTGGCTCCTGCACATCCCGCCCGGGGCCGCGACAAACATCCGAAAAGGGAACGCTTCGATCACGGTTGATAACGCATCGGCTGCCATCACATCGGTTGGCCAGAACGACCGATGGACGCTTCAAAAGACGCCGCTCGCTGGCGACCGCTATACGGACCTGGATCGCATTCGGCTCAACCAACCTTACGAGTTCGTGCTCAATTCGAATACGACTGCGAATACCAGTTTTCTTGTAGGTATGAAATTTGACCGCTCAGGGCAGCCACTGAAGGAGTTGACTCCTGTGCGAAAAGACAACCAGAAGGGATTCACTGACCGGAGCAGCGGATGGAGTTGGGGTTCACGGTCCGGGCCTGGCACACTCGAAATGGGAGATGTCATCGCTCAAGGCCGAAGCATAGGCGTCAGAAAAGGCGCCGGCGCCTTGCAGGTCTTTGGTACGGAGATATCCTCTTTGCAAAGCAATGGGAAGCTCGCCTTCAAATCGTCCACGCCCGTCGATTTGAGCCTACGAACCACTGAACAAGCCGAAGAAATCCATCTCTATGCTCGCCAGGAAACAACTCTGAAGCTTGGGCAGGCGAGAAACCCGGCGACTATCATGCTGGATGGGCACCAAGTCCAACCCAGTGTTCAGAACAACACCCTTGTTCTGAAAGGAATCAGCAGGGGAGAACACGCCATACGGATCGTTTACTGAACCTTACCTCAGCGTGATGAACTGGGCAAATGCGTCTCCGTCGCATCTGCGAATCCCGCAGTCCATCCAGCCCATGTCACAGCTTACCTGGTCGGATCACCGGACTTGCCGGCTGAAGCGCCGCATTTCCCCGCCTCCGCCGAAGAGCCTTTAACACCGAAAGACTTCGCGATCTCCAGCAGCGGATTGGGCGGAGTAAGGGCCATCTGCCAGAGGATCGCCCCGTTGGCATACCGGCACGTCGTTTCCAGCGCGCCGCGCACGACGCTGGGTTCAGGCCGTCCCTGCTTGTGCCAGTGCGTGGACCCGGCATAAACACCTCCGTAAATGGGGAATCGGTTCTTTATCACCTGCCGGCTGTTCTTTAGCCATACGTCCAGCCCAACATCGATGCAGCTCCCGTAACGTTGCGCGAATTCCGTATCGAGTCCGTAAATCGTGGGCGCAAACTGCAACTTTGGATTGATGCTCTGCTTTGCCGAATAAATGCGGCACGTATATTGTGGCGTGAAAAACTTGGTGTCCCAATAGAAATCGTCAATGTTCACGCCTTTCAGGCAAGGGTACTTGAGCGACAGCCTGGCAAGCTCCTGCATCCAGCGAAGGTAGTCCCGATTGAACGGAGGCGAGTTGCCCCCCTCGGCGGGGGGAATCAAGACCGCCCAGACATTGATGCCCGCAGGCTGTGCCGCGGCGACAAAGCTCTTGAAACTGGACCAATCAAATGTCGGAGGGCCGCCCTTTCGTTGCACCCAGATCAAAGCGCCATAGCAGCCGAGACCATTGGCTTTCAGGATTCGGATCGTGGCCTCTGGATCGATGGCGCCATGAGCGTCAGCCACGGCCGGCGACCAGGCGCAAGGAGTGGAACCCAGTGCATGCCAGTTGATCTCGGCTTTCTGCCGTGAAGACTGGCCACTATAAGCCATGGGTGCACTCAGCAGCAAAAATCCAAACAGCAATGTGACCGGCCATCCAATCAATCTTGCTGAACGGGGGAACTTCAAAAATGCAGCGCCATGGAACCAACCTGACATGAGTCAACCCTCCGGAATGCAAAATCCGTCAATTTAACAACTGCCGCCAGACTCTCATCAGGCGCGCATCCCATCATAACGCGGATGAACGCCCGGTTAATAGCCGGGATTACAGTTACAGAAAAGAATTTTCGAAGGCGTTCTACAGTGCAAGGCACCGCGCAACGGGCAACACCCTGCAAAGAATGCCTTGACTGTGCCTTCCAATACGGTATATGTAGTTACGTCATGAAATCAGTTGCCGTGTTGACGTGGACGAGCGTTCTTATATGCAGAACCCGGCCAAGGTCAATCACGAACACGTATAAGCTGTAACTTTGGGATCCTCGATCAACCAAGCGAGAACCACTGAAAGGTAAACCTTATGATGGGTAAGTCTTCATTTGCCGGCAGATTCCGTCTGGTCGTGTTTCTCCTGCTTCCACTGGCACTGGGAGGATGCACACGGCAGTCATCGAGTCCACCCCCCGCAAACACGTCAAAGGAGGAACCGTTCGTGCGTACAAGAACGTTGCAGCCCCGGTCCGTCTCCCCAGGCTTTACCAGTGTCGGGCCAATGAGCACCATTCTGTGGACGTTTAACGCGCTCAATCTGTACGACCCGGCTCTGAAATCACAGGTGTTTTACATTACGTCGTTCAACGAGTCGGGTGGTGGCCAGTTCTTTGCTACCAAGGGTAAGCCACCCCGAACGGGCCAGTTAATTGAGCTGGACTATCTGCACAACCGTGCTCAGTCATGGACGATGCCAGCTGGGATTGGCTCATGGGGTATTATTCGAGGTCAGGACGGCAATCTCTACATGGGATCGTACAATCAAGGCAAGCTAATGTGCTTCAATCCAGAAACCAAGCAGTGGGTCAAGGTTCCACAGGCCTCGCCGGAATTTCGAAAGCGCGAATTCATCATCTGTGACCTCGCCCAAGCGCCCAACGGCGACATTTATTACGGTACCTATCCGGGTGCCCATCTGGTCCGCTATGATCGAAGGGCTAAGACAGTGACCGACCTCGGGAAGGTGGCCGACGAAAACTATGTTCGGTGGGTAGCCGTCACCGGCCAGGGGATTGTGCTTTGCGGCGTCGGTCCATCGCTTGGGCGGGTAATCGCTTACAATCCCAAGACGCGCCGCTTCAAGACCATCACCCCGAAGAAGTACCAGACACCAGGTGTTTTCCCCAAGCCCCTGGTCAGTGGTCGTTATGTGGTCGAGGGGCAGCACCGGCCCGGCAGCCGTGTCCTCGTCTACGATCCGAAGACGTTGAAGTTTCTCCACGCCTATACTATTCCGGCTAAAAACAACGGGTCCGGCAACCAGTCGATTTTCACTCTGATTGACGACAACCATGTTCTATATCAGGACAACGACCAGAAACTGATGTCACTGAATCTAACCAATGGTGATCGCACAGTGCTGTTCGCCGCGCCGGGAACCGCGGCAAACAATCGATGGTACTTTGACCGGTCAGGCAATCTTATGGGGTTGCTCGTTCAGTCTTATGTCTATTTGAATCTCAAAACAAAAGAGGTGACCCACCACATGATTCCCGTGAAAGGGCTGGGTGAG
>JAJYJL010000753.1 GCA_021789565.1 Acidobacteriota bacterium | reverse complement strand
CGCTGCGTGGTGAGCAGGAACCTTACCGTGTCTTCGTCGAAACAATGAATGAAGGAGCCGCCATGGTTGCTGGGGACGGGACCATTGTGTACAGCAACCGGCGCTTTGCAGATATGGTAGGAACTCCGCTTGAAAGAGTAATAGGTTCGCCGTTCCAGCAGTTTATTCCCCAAGCTGATCCTTCACTCTTGAAAGAACTTCAGGAAAGCGAAGGATTAGACGGGTATAGAAGGGAATGCGTGCTGAAGGCCTCGGATGGCACCCTGGTTCCGGTGCAACTTTCAGCCCGGCCGATGCAGGCGGGTGGTGTGCCGAGCCTGTGCATTGTTGCCACGGACATGACCGACCGCAAGCTCGCCGAGGAAGCAGCGCTTGGGAGCGAACTTCGGCTTCGCTTGATTTTTGATCAGATCCCGGCGGTAATCTGGACGACTGACAATAATCTGTGTATTCATTCCGCATCCGGCGCAGCTTTGGCCGCTTCTAATCTTCGCACCGAGGATCTCATTGGAAAGACAATAAACGAATTTTATGATGATCCCGGTGGGAAATTGCCGCCAACTGCCGCTCACCACGCAGCCCTTAAAGGCGAACATTGCTCCTATGAATATAATCTGGCTGGCACTATCTTTTCAGTGAATGTCCATCCGCTCCGAAATGCTGAGGGCGAGATTACGGGAGTCATCGGTATTGCCCTGGATGTCACGGAAATCAAGCGAGCCACGGCGTCCGTTGCCAAGCTTGCAGCCATTGTTGAATCCTCGCAGGACGCAATTTACGGGGCGACTGTGAGTGGGTATATTACAACCTGGAACCGCGGGGCGGAACTGTTGTACGGTTATTCGGCCGGAGAGGTTGCGGGCCGGCATATTTCGATCATTACCCCTGAGGGCCGGCAACACGAACCCGTGGAAATCCTGGAAAAGCTTAAACGGAACGAAATCATCAAATCTTTTGAAACCGTGCGTCAATGCAAAGACGGAAGCATGGTGGATGTTTCGATCACGATTTCGGCGGTCAAGGACGCAGCAGGCCATGTGACCGGGGTTTCAGCCATTGCACACGACCTCAGTGATCGAAGACGAGTAGAGAAAGAGTTGAGAAGGCTTTCGGCTCGCCTTTTGAAGATGCAGGATGAAGAAAGGCGCAATATGGCCCGGGAACTGCATGATAGTGTCATCCAGGGTCTGGCTGCGGCCGTCATCAACCTGTCTATGTTGAAGGATACGACCCAGCTCTTGCCGGAAGCTCGTAAGACGCTGGAAGAAACTTTAAAGATTACCGAAGATGCAGTCCGTGAGATACGCACTTTCTCTTATCTGCTCCATCCGCCTCTGCTGGACGTAATGGGTTTACAGTCGGCTTTGCGGTGGTATGTTGAAGGTTACAGCAAGCGCTCCGGAGTCCGAGTGGAACTTGATTTGCCGGAAGAGCGGCGCCGGATGGCAAAAGAGATTGAACTGACCCTCTTCCGCATTGTCCAGGAGGCACTCACCAACATTCACCGCCATTCGGGCGGCAGCCAGGCCACCATCTGTCTGCGGCGGACAGGGAAGGAACTAACCCTAATCGTTTCTGACGATGGGCACGGAATGGATGCTCAGATTTTGGAAAAAGTAAGGCGGGAAGGGGCCGTCTTGGGTGTGGGCATTGCTGGAATGAAGCAGCGGCTGCAGCAGCTTGGAGGACGGCTGGACATCTCGTCGAGCGGTAGTGGAACTGCGGTGACGGTTACCGTCCCTGATGCATAAGCGGATGATAAAATCTCTGAAAATCCTGATTGCGGACGATCATGAGGTCGTACGGCAAGGTGTGCGGACGATTGTTGAGTCCCAAACTGGCTGGAGGGTCGTCGCGGAAGCCGGGAACGGGTTGGATGCTGTCACTCAGGCCCTTGAAATCAAGCCTGATGTCATCCTTCTGGATATCAGCATGCCTGAACTGAACGGTTTGGAGGCGGCAAAGCAGATTCTGAAGCAGCTTCCGGACACGCAGGTCTTGATTCTCACCATGCACGAAAGCGACGAACTGGTTCGGGAAGTTCTTGCCGCCGGGGCGCGGGGCTATGTTCTGAAGACAGATGCCAAGCGCGATCTGGTGAACGCCGTTCGATCCCTCAGCGAGAATCGGCCTTTCTTTACCTCAAGAGTGGCTGAGATGGTGCTGGATGGTTTCCGTCATGGGCAGTCGCCCGCCAAACCCGAAGTTCCCGCCGGCGACCGCCTGACTTCCCGCGAGCGGCAAATCGTCCAGCTGCTGGCCGAAGGCAAGACCAGTAAGGAGATCGCCACGGCGCTTGACATCAGCACTAAGACAGCGGACACGCACCGGGCCAATCTGATGCGCAAGCTCAATCTTCACTCTCTGGCCGATATCGTCCGCTATGCCATCCGCAACAAGATGATTGAGCCCTGATTCTCTTTCCCACAATTTCCTGGGCCATTAGTACTATTAACGTCTTCATCACTAGACCTAAAGTTCTGCATAAGATTTCCTTGTAAACTACACAATCCTGCCGATTTCCCTCTTTCTCCCTTTGACTTAAATTGGCATTGTTCCGTGGTGGCGAGACACCTGCGAAGACAGATGCTCAACATCAGGGGCCAAATCAGGAAAGTACCCTGGGAGGGGGAAATGAAACGACATATGAGTGACGCAGGGCAGGCCCTGCTGCTGATGGCACTTTCGATGATCGTCCTGTGTGGCTTTGCCGGATTGGGCATCGACATGGGATATCTGCGTTATATGAAGCGGCAAATGCAAGCTGCAGCCGACAGTGCAGCGCTGGCCGGTGCTGCTGAAGTGGGCTATGGGGACGTAACCTCGGCAGCCCAGGCTGATGCGGCAAGCAACGGATTTACGAATGGCGTCAATGGAACCACGATCACAGTCAACAACCCACCGACGAGCGGCCCGGATCAGGGGAATGCGGTCTACGTAGAAGTGTTGCTCGCCCAAGAGCAGCCGACGTTTTTCATGAAGTTGCTCGGCGTTAATTCGGAAATGGTCAGCACGCGCGCTGTGGCGTACTCCGGAGTTTCCGGCGGCTGCATCTACGCGCTCGACCCCAGCGTATCCAGCGCCTTTGTTGTGAACGGGAACTCCAGCCTCACCGCCCAGTGCGGCATTCTGGATAACTCGAACAATTCGACAGCAGCCCTTGTCCAGAACGGCGGCGGATGCCTGTCAGCCAAGTATATTGGTGTCGTCGGCCAATTTAAGAACAACTCGTCCTGCCCTCCGACGCCTATGCCGGTCAGCGGAATCGCCGGTTTCAGTGATCCTTTGGCTTACCTGCAGCCGCCCACGGTGGGCGCTTGCGACTATAACAGTGTCTCCATCACCGGCGGTACGCCGACGATCTATCCGGGGGTTTATTGCGGCGGCCTCAATATCAGTGGTGGTTCAACCAACGTCACCTTCAGCCCCGGCACTTACATTATCAACGGCGGCGGCATGAATATTAGTGGTGGCGCCAATGTTCAGGCCAACGGAGTCACTTTTTACATTACTGGGAATTCCAGTAATTTCAAAGGCGTCTCGATCACGGGCGGGAGCAACAGCCAGCTCATTGCTCCGTCTACCGGACCCTATGCCTCGATTCTGTTTTTCCAGGACCGGTCGGTTCCTACAGGCTCTTCCGGCGCGGACAGCAATATCGCCGGCGGCAGCGGAACGGCCATAGAAGGGACGCTTTACTTCCCTACAACAAACCTCACCTATGCGGGGAACAGTGCCGACTCTCTTTACACGATCCTGATTGCCGATACGGTGAAAATCTCTAACACGACCGTTATTAACGATACTTATCAAGTGCTTCCCAATGGTATGTCGCCAATCCACAGCGCCATCCTTTCGGAATAGCAAAACAGCGGAGGGGGAGACTGACAATGAAGAATCGACTGAATTTCAAATCCTGGTTTCGTACCCGCACCTTCAGACGCAGGACAGGAGTTAGATCCGATTCCGGCCAGGCTCTGGTGGAACTGGCAGTAATTCTTCCGGTGGCCGTGGCGTTGCTAGTTGGCATCGCGGAAATTGGCCGGTATGCAAACACCTGTATTGTCGTGGGGGATGCCGCCCGTGCAGGTGTCCAGTATGCCGCCCAGAACAGAGTCACTGCTTCAGACACCACAGGGACTATTCAGGCTGCGCAGGCCGATGCCCCTGGATTCACAAACCTGACCGTCACGCCAAGCCACTTCTGCACTTGCGCGGACGGGTCAAGCTCAACCTGCCAGCCGACGGATTGCTCAGGCAGCCGGATCATCGAGTACGTGAAAGTGGACACAGAAGTTATTATGCAGAGCATGTTCGACTATCCCGGTTTTCCATCGTCGTTTGACGTCAAGGGAGAGAAGATCATGCGGGTGAGTCAGTAGCAAGATGAGGAACTTGCGAGCGGTTCGTGGGGACGGGCGGTTCGCAATCAGATCGAAATATGACGATATGTCAAAAAAGAGGAGGGGGATTGTTATGAAGAAGAATGGAATCGGAAAAGAACGTGCACCGAGACTGAATGAAATCGGCAGTGCTCTGTTGGAATTTGGGTTAGTGGTCGTGGTGTTTTTCATGTTTGTATTCGGCGTCATGGACTTCGGGCGCGCTCTCTATACTTACCACTTTGTGAGCAACGCCGCCTGTCAAGCTACACGCTACGCGATTGTGCGGGGATCCAGCAGTACGGATCCGGCGACAGCTACTGATATTGCAAACTATGTGAAGTCGATTACACCGGAGGGAATTGATCCCAACAGCCTAACGGTTTCTACTACCTGGAGTCCCAACGACTCACCCGGTAGCAGTGTTCACGTCCAGGTGAGTGACAATTTCACGTTCATGACTCCAGTGTTGGCCAGTTATCAAATGACCCTGAGCGACTCATCGCAGATGGTCATCTCGCAGTAGCCGGACAAAGGAAGCAGGGTCGGGCGATGCCGGCGCATCCACATGGGGATGATAGGGGTCATGCGGTGACAACTTACTGAATATCGCATAATACAGTGACAATGTGGTCAAAAAGAAAGGCCAGCGTGGTCGAGGAAGGAAAACGCAAGCTGCCGGACTCGGTGGCGGACGCGGGCCATCCCCTGGCAGACGGCG
>JAJYJL010000009.1 GCA_021789565.1 Acidobacteriota bacterium | reverse complement strand
GGCCACTCAAAATGGGCAACGATCAAGCATAAGAAGGGCGCCGCGGACGCCAAGCGGGGCAAGGTATTCACCAAGCTGATCAAGGAAATCGCTGTGGCGGCCCGCATTGGAGGGGGCGACCCTGATTCCAATGCGCGTCTGAGGACTGCAATTGTCGACGCCAAGGCTGTGAATATGCCCGCAGACAACATCAAGCGGGCCATCCAGAGGGGGACGGGCGAGCTTCCGGGCGTGCAGTATGAGGAGATTGTATATGAGGGATACGGGCCAAGCGGTGTCGCGCTGATCCTGGAAGTTGCCACAGACAATCGCAACCGGACGCTTGCGGAGCTCCGCCACATTCTTTCGAGGCACGGCGGGAACCTGGGCGAGACAGGCTGCGTGACGTGGATCTTCAACAAGCGCGGGTACATCGTGGTTGAAAAAGCCAAGGCCGAAGAAAATGCCCTGCTGGAACTGATTACCGAGGCTGGGGCCGATGACATGAAAGAAGACGGCGAGAACTGGGAAATCTTTAGTCCGGTTGAGAGTTTCCAGCAGGTCGTTGACTCCCTCACCAACGCGGGCATCACTCCCGCGGTTGCCCAGCTTACGATGGTCCCCCAGACACAGGTGAAACTCTCCGGTAAGCCGGCCGACCAGGTATTGCGTCTGATGGACGAACTGGACGAGCATGAAGACGTCCAGCACGTCTACGCCAACTTTGATATCGAGGACTCCGAACTGCAATCATTGGCCCAGCAGGCGGGCTGAGTGGGCTTGCAGCGGCATCGGGCTGAGGCATCGCAAGGGCTTTCCCGCGGGGGCAGCGGTATTCAGTTGAGTAGCCCGGCTAACGCTATGGAGCAGCTTTTAACCTCCTCCAATCATCCTGAAAAATTCCGCCGGCGTGCGGTGTCCCTGGCCGCCGTGCTTCTCCTGGCGGGATTGGTTGCCGTCCCGTCGCTTTCCGCACAGCAGTCGGAGACTCCGCCGACCTTGACCTACATCAAAGTTATGAAGGGCAGCGTCCCCGAATACACTTCACTTACTGTTAATGTGAACGGTGACGGTACCTATGACGGCCGCCGGCTGGATGAGTCTCCCAGACCCCGATCTCTGAAGCTCTCGCCCGATACAACCCATACGTTGTTCCAGTTTGCGGCATCGCTGGGTGACTTTCATTCGATCAAGCTTGAAAGTCATAAAAATGTTGCGAACATGGGATTGAAAACCTTCATCTACCGCCATAACGGCCAGGAAAACAAGGTGGAGTTCAATTACACCCGGAACAAGCGCGCGGAAGAACTGCTGGACGTCTTTGAAGGCATTGCAGATGTGGAACTGCACATCGGGACGCTGGAATATTCCTCCCGATATGACGTTCTTGGCCTGCCCTCTGCGCTGACTCAGGTTGAAATCGATCTCGACAACAAGGCCCTGGTTGATCCCCAACTGATGGTCCCAATCCTCAAGAAGATCGCCGGAGATTCCCAGTACCTTCACATCGCACAGGTTCGCGCATCGGACATCCTTCGGCGCATTCAAGGCTCCGAGTACTCGAGCAAGGAAGACCGGCGCTGAGGCCGGAACTGTACATGAGTATTCTTCTATTTTGGTCGCAACCTTTCAATGTCTGGTGTTATGATGTAGCAGGGCTTTTTAAGCCAGCCGTGGAGGTGTACCATGAAGATCATTCGGTCGCCCAGGGGTTACTGGCTGTTCGTTCTGTTAGCTGCCGCACTCATCAGTTCTCTGATTCCTGCTTCCGGCACAGCCCAGTCTGATTCGCAAGTCCGCATTGTTCGACTTAGCTTTGTGGAAGGTACGGTCAGGATGTACCGTCCCGATGCCGATCAGTGGGCCAAGGCCTTTGTCAATACGCCCATCCAACAGGGCTTTAAGATTGCGACGGATGCCAACAGCTTTGCAGAAGTCGAATTTGAGAATGGGTCCACAGTACGCCTGGGCCAGTCGAGTGAACTCGATTTTCCCACCCTGGCGCTGGCGCCCGAAGGCGGCAAGATTAACCACCTGACCCTCGCGCAGGGTTACGCCACATTTACCTTCTTGCCGGAAAAGGGGGATGTCTACAATGTGGCCGCCGCCGGTTCAAACTTTGACGCCTCGTCCAAGTCGATGTTTCGACTCGATCTTGATCAGGGGAGCGAACGGCTGGAGGTTTTTAAAGGAGCGGTTGCGGTCCAGAGCCCTTACGGGAACGAGAGCGTAGCCAGCAATCAGGTCCTTGAACTGGCGGCGGGTGGCGCCAATCCTTCCCAGATTACCAACGGCATTACGGAAGACGCCTGGGACCGCTGGGTCGACAAGCGGCAGCAGACGACAGCGGTTGCCTTGAACAAAACCGGTCCGGCACAGGGCGGCCTGTCTGCAGACAGCTCCCTTTATGGCTGGAGCGATCTTTCCTACTTCGGAGCCTGGAACGATTTACCTGGCGTCGGAAGTTGCTGGTCGCCGATGATGGGAGCCGACTGGACCCCCTATTCGATCGGGCGATGGTCCTGGTATCCCGGCATGGGCTACACGTGGATTTCCGCCATGCCCTGGGGCTGGCTGCCTTTCCATTACGGCAGTTGGATCTACCCGGCAAGCACTGGATGGTGCTGGCTGCCTGGCAGTTTCTCTACCTGGTCCCCGGCGCTGGTTACATGGTACCAGGGTCCCGGTTGGGTCAGTTGGTCTCCCAGAAATTACAGCGGAGGTTTCAATACACCGGTCAATTGCCCGGCCGGCCAGAACTGCTCGGTCGCGGTCAGCAGCAATACGTTCCAGGGCGGGCGGGTGATTTCTCCCAATGATGTCATCAGGGTCAAGCCGTTCAGCGGGCGTGCGGTTGATTCACCCACCCTTCCGCTCACACGCAGCCTGAGATTGCCGGGACCCGCCGTTGACGGCCCCGGGCTGGTCGCAACTACGGGCGGAGCGGGGATCTCGCCGCAGCTTCGTGCCCGGCCGAGTGATGCTGCTCCAACCAGAGTTTTCTCCCAGAGCGCCATTCGGGGTTCCTGGAACGTTCAGCCGCACGCGCCTGCGGTTTTTGATCTGCAGACACGCCGCTATGTGAACAGATCCGGTCCCGCCATCAATAATGACGTTCTGCTTCGAGCGCGGACAGGTCTGCAACCGGGCAACAACCGGGAACCATTGACCCCAATCCCCATCTCGGACCTGGGAGCCCAAGCGGGGACGTTGCGCCATTTGAGTTCGCTGATTCCCTCCGCCCGCCCCGCCGGAAGTGCGGCGGCGACTCGCGTCATCCTGCAACCCCGAATGCCGGACTTCCGCCGGGAACGAAAAATGATGAAGATGCAGCAGAAAATGGAGCGGCAGCAGGTTCGCCGGGAGATGAGGATGGAGCGGCAATCCCGAATGAGGCAGCAACGCATGGAACGGTCCGCCACGCCTCAACGTTCGTCGGGTGGGTTCGGCAATAGCCAGAGCCAGGGCGTGGGACGAACCTCCGGCCAGATGGGTGGAGGCACGCTCAACAGTGGCATGGGCGGAGGCACGCTCAACAGCGGTATGGGTGGCGGCAGCCCAGGTGGCATGGGTGGTGGAATGCGAGGCGGCGGTGGTGGCGGCGGCGGCGAGCATGGCCCGCACCGTTGATCAGGAAGTTTGCGCAATGATGGCATCGTCCGGCTTCAGGCAAGGCTAAAGCACGATAATTCCCGCATAACCGACCACTGAATCGGTGTCACCGCAAGTATCTGCGGAGGTCGCATGCCTGACCAGTCGTGCTTCGCGGGCTCCCAGTTTCTTTGCCGCGCTCAGCATGGAGACCGTCGGCGCATACCCACACATTGAGATGTCCTCGTCCCGAATCACCTGAAGAAGCCCTGCAGGATCAAGCTGAAGAATTTTCTCGATGGCTTTGACGTCCTTTTCACGGGTGATGAGGTCCGGCTCATAGTGGTTCATATCACTTGAAGCGACAATGAGCACAGGTTCCTGAGACCCCCGGATGGCATCCGCAATGGCCTGGCCCAGAAGTTCAAGAGATGCATCATCGGCCGTGGCAATGGCGATGGGAACAATCTTGAGCGTGCTGGACAGGCGCTGCAGGAAGGGAACCTGAACTTCCAGGGAGTGCTCACCTGCGTGTGCCTGGGCGTCCTCGGCCAGAAGGGGACACTTTTCCATGATGTTTCGGGCGAGTTCGGTGTCCAGCGGGACCTGGCCGAGCGGAGTGAGCCAGTTCCCCGCAGACATTATCGCCAGCGGCGACCCTCGGGCCCAGTGGTTGGGGCCCAGAATCACGTAGCGCGAATGCGCCGGAAGCAGGCGGTAAACGGCCCCGGCGACATGCCCGGAATACATATACCCGGCGTGCGGCACCACACAGCCAATGGCAGAGTCAATGGTTCTTTCATCCAGAGACTCGGGCTGCAGGTATCGGTCAACTTCGCGCAGAAGGTCTTCACGTTTGTCAGGATAGAAGCGCCCGGCCACTGCAGGGGAACGCACTGATGTGGGTTCCATAAGCAAATCGTATGCGCCAGTCGCGAAGGTTGTCAAGCGCGCCAGGCTGCAGGTTCAGCGCCTGGGCAGCCGGCGGTTTGGATTGGTGTTCGGTTGCGCGCTGGCAAAGGGCGAATGGGCCTAATCGTTGGTTTTTTCCACCACGATCTTGAGGGACCGGAGGAACTTTGTGTCCTCGGTGGTCAGAAGGAATTCCGGCCCTTGCGCGTGAGTTTCCACCGAGAGGTCCTGGTGATGGATCGTGCCGTTTTGCCCGTGTTTATTGAACCCAATGGTGACTTCCAAAACCAGAAAAAGGTCGTAACCCGCGGCCCGAATGCGGCCCATCACCTCTGATATGTTGTCGGAATCCGCTAAGGATTCGTTGATCGCCTGACCAAGTTCCTTGATCAAGTGTTTGAAATTGTCGTCAAGCTGCAAAAATGATACCTTTCACGCTTCAATTGATGATCCTCTTTGCATTCTATGGTTCGCCTTGAGGCAGTGTCAAGACTAGGAATTGTGAGAGAACGTTGACGCCGGAAAGGGTTGGCTTTAACATCGAGAAGTCGGACGTTTTCCGTTGTAAGAGGCCGTCAAGTCCATGCCAGTCAACTCGATGTCGTACACGCGGCGCCTGTTCTGCCGGGCACGGCAGGTGTTTCATCTGCTGGTTGCTGTCCTGTTTCTTTTTCTCACTATGGCCGGCCTTTCGGTTTCGATGAAATTGTGGCAGGACTATCAGAAGCTTCCCAGCCAGGGGATCTGGAGCTTCAGCATGGTGGCCTGCTTCACCGTCCTGCTGCTGATTTTCTGCCTCTACTCTTTTGTGAAGGCCAGAAGCGTGCGATGATACCTGCACGCCGGCGTGCCTGTTCCGTCCGATGCTGGCAGGCGTTTATAGTTCTCATTCATCCCAATGAGCGATTCCCGCGACAGCAGAAAAACACCGGGCCCGGCCCCCCACACTGCCAGCCCGCCTCGCCGGTACTTCCACCGCCCGGAAGATCTGGCAGGGTGGGACCCTGCGCAGGAACTTGGGCTTCCCGGCCAGTACCCATACACCCGCGGCATCCATCCGGGCCAGTATCGCAGCCGTCTCTGGACCATGCGCCAGTACGCAGGCTTCGGCTCGGCCCGTGAATCAAACCAGCGTTACCGCTATTTGCTATCGAAAGGGACCACCGGGCTTTCGGTGGCGTTTGATCTCCCGACCCAGATCGGGCTTGATTCAGACCATCCGCTGGCGCAGGGTGAGGTCGGCCGCGTCGGTGTGGCGATAAACTCTCTTGAAGACATGGAGGCGCTGTTTGAGGGGATTCCGCTCGAGCGGGTTTCCACTTCCATGACCATCAATGCCACAGCTCCCATCCTGCTGGCGCTATATTTTGTCGCGGCAGAGAAGCAGGGCGCGGACTTCAAGCGGCTTTCCGGCACCGTGCAGAACGACATTTTGAAAGAATACATCGCGCGCGGCACCTACATCTATCCCCCCCGGCCGGCGATGCGCCTGGTGACGGACATCTTCGCCTACTGCCGGGAGCACGCACCCGAGTGGAACACGATTTCGGTGAGCGGGTATCACATTCGCGAGGCCGGGGCAACCGCGGCGCAGGAGATCGGCTTTACCCTTGCCAACGGCATCGCGTACCTGTCGGCGGCGATTGATCGTGGCCTCGATGTGGATGAAGTGGCGCCTCGGGTCTCGTTTTTCCTGAATGCCCACAATAATTTTCTGGAAGAGATCGCCAAGTTCCGGGCGGCGCGCCGCATGTGGGCGCATGTCATGCGCGAGCGCTTTAAAGCGAAGAACCCTCGCTCGTGGGCTTTCCGCTTTCACACCCAGACGGCCGGTTCAACCCTCACCGCGCAGCAGCCGGACACCAACATCGTTCGCGTGGCCTTGCAGACGCTCTCGGCCGTGCTGGGCGGGACCCAATCGCTCCATTCGAACTCGCGTGACGAGGCGTTGGCGCTGCCCACGGAAACCTCGGCCCTGCTGGCGCTGCGCACCCAGCAGATGATCGCCTACGAAAGCGGAGTCACGAATACGGTTGACCCGGTTGCCGGCTCCTACACAATCGAGAAACTGACCAATGAACTTCAGCAGACGGCCGAAGGATATCTGGAGAAGATCGATGGCCTGGGCGGAATGCTGGCGGCAATCGAGAAAGGCTTCGTCCAGCGGGAAATTCAGCAGGCCGCCTTTGAATACCAGGCCGGAATAGAAGACGGCTCCCGGGTGATTGTCGGTGTCAACCGATATCAGGAAGGGCCCCGGCAGGAGGTCCCGATCCTGCGAATCGATCCGGAAATCGAACGGCAACAGGTTGAGCGATTGCGGAAGTTGCGCGCGCGCCGCGATGCGGACAGGGTTGAGGCCGCGCTGCGGGCGGTGGAAACTGCGGCCCGAAGCGAGCGCAACCTGATGCCGGTGATTCTTGAGGCAGTGAAAGCCTACTCGACGGTGGGTGAAATCTCGGGCGTACTGGCCGGCGTCTTCGGCCATTACCAGGAAGCGGTGGTTATCTAATGGCCAGTTTAACGTTTCTCGGAGCAACGCAGACCGTAACCGGTTCCAAATACCTGCTGGAAGCAGGCGGCGAGCGACTGATGATCGATTGCGGGCTTTTTCAGGGTCATGCGGAGCTGCGGTTGCGAAACTGGAGTCCCTTTCCCGTGGACCCGTCCAGCATCCGTTGGGTGGTCCTAACCCACGCCCACCTCGACCATACGGGCTACTTGCCGCGGCTGGTGAAGGAGGGATTTCAGGGACAGGTATGGGCCTCGTCGGCGACGGTGGACCTTTCCAACCTCACTCTGATGGATTCCGGCCATCTGCAGGAAGAAGATGCCTTTTATGCCAACAAGAAAGGTTTCAGCAAACACAAGCCCGCCCTTCCGCTTTACACCCGCGATGAAGCCGCCAAGGCGCTGGAGCTGTTTCGTGCGGTCGATGAGTCAAAGCCTCTTGAACTTTCAACCCATTTCAGGCTGCGATTTATCCGTGCAGGGCATATCCTGGGCGCGCGCATGGTTGAAGTAACCGTGACGGAGGGAGGGAAGGCGGCCAAGGTCCTTTTTTCCGGAGATATTGGCCGGTTCCCGCAGTTGATCATCCGGGAACCTGCTGTTCCGGGTGCGGTGGATTACCTGGTATGTGAATCCACCTACGGAGACCGGCTTCATCCCACCGACGACTTCCAGGCGCGCCTTGCGCAAATTGTTGAAAGGACCGCAGAGCGGGGCGGCTCCGTCATCATTCCATCGTTTGCCATAGGCCGCACTCAGGAGTTGCTCTATCTCTTCCGCCAGATGATCGGCCGGAACCAGATGCACGATCTGCCGATTCACGTGGACAGCCCCATGGCCATTGACGCCACAGACATCTACCGTGAACACCATGAAGACCACAACCTGCAAACGGACGAGTTTGAGGCTGGCGGACACCGTCTGTTTGCTCAGCCGAACGTCCATTTTGACCGTTCAGTGGAAGCGTCCAAGGCTTTGAATGAGTGCCGTTACCCCATCATCATCATTTCAGCGAGTGGAATGGCCACCGGCGGCCGTGTGCTTCACCACCTGGCCAGATGCCTGCCCGACCATCGCAACACGGTTCTCTTTGTGGGTTTTCAAGCGCCGGGAACCCGAGGCCATGCCATCCAGTCGGGCGCGGAAAGCATCAAGATGCACGGCCAGGAGGTCCAGGTTCGCGCGCATGTTGAAACCATTGAGAACTTGAGCGCCCACGCCGACTATCGCGAGATCATGGGCTGGCTTGGAAAGTTTCCTTCGCCACCCCGAAAAGCGTTCCTGACTCACGGCGAACTCCATGCTGCCACGGCACTTCAGGAGAAGATCGCGGAAAGTCTGGGATGGGCGGCGGAGGTCCCGTCTTACCTTGAAAAAGTTTCGTTGGGGACAGAGTGACAGGCCCGCCTACTTTACCTCCTTCCTGCCCCTCCTCGGGGCTTTTATTGGCCGGATCGCCAAGACTGTAAAGGCACCCGCTGAGACAACGGCTGGACGATTTCAAAATAGGCTACTTGTGTAAACCGATGCTTTGCAAAAGGCATTGAGTGGGTATCCTTTGCCAGTCTGATGGCAGGGCCTCCGGCAATGACCTGTCCGAAAACTGTACTTTGGTACAGTTGTGTTTACATTAAGGGAGTCTTAAAGTCGTAGTGCGATCGGAGCTATTGATAGATTATTAACTCGTCGCTACGCGCCAGCCGGGAGGGGGAAAGGCATGGTAGGCAATGACAAAAGTTTCACGGGCGCCGCAGTGCGCCCGCTTGAGCCGTCCTGTGGTCAACGCATGCCTTTCTTTCAGGGTTCCTGAGACACCTCGTCTCGTGATACCTCAACAAGCACAATTTGAAGTTTTACTGGAGGGAAAATGAATACGCCACTGTCTCTCGTGCAGGAATTGCGCGGAATCAGAGGAGGGCAGAAGCACAACCAGTCGGACCTTGAAGGTCTGCTTTCGGAAATTCGCGAAGCCCGTCGCGAGTGGCAGGAGCAGGTGGACCAGGCACAGAACCTTCTTCACGAGCTGATGTCTTCCGTCGCAGAGCTCTCCGGTGTTGAACTCCCTGGAGTAGCAGGGGGCACGAAGCAGGGTGGAGATGGGTCTTTCCGTCTGGGTTTCAAGACGCTTAAGGATCGCATTAAGAATGAGTTGGAAGGCTATGCTTCAACCTCTGCTGCAGCGGTTGCGAAGAGTGCTCAGGGCCGGAGCGCCGTTTTGCTGGAACCGCTTGAAAAGGAATTGAGTGCGCGAATGGACAACCTTGCCGAGGAGTTTCGTGCAAAGTTGCAGGCGCGTCTGGAGCGTGAACAGGATAAGCTGGCAGGCCTGGTCAAGGCCCGTGCTGAAGAGGTGCTGCAAGCTAAAATGAATGATTTTGCCGAGTGGATCAAGCTGATGACCGAAGGCAGCGTGTCGTCAGTCCCGGCAGAGGTTCAGAAGTCTCTTGAGCCTCACATTGAACAAGTGAAGGAACGGTTGAAGAATACCTTCCAACAGCATTTGAACATGGTCGTTATGGAGTCTGAAAGAAACGTTCAAAGCAAGGTTGCGACCATCAAGAATGAACTTCAGTCTCTGACGGCCGGGTTATCGGATCAAGCGAGGCTGGCCTATTCTCAGAGCACTGAAAATGCCATGAAGGATTTTAACAACCGGATCAGTCTTGCGGTTCAGGAGTCAGCCAGGCAGTTTGAAGCGAGCAGCAAGGCAAGGACCGATGAGAATCTCAACAGCATCAAGTCCCACCTGGACAGTCTGTCGGCCGCGTCCAAGGCGGAATTCCAGTCTTATATGGACGCCCAGGTCAATGGGTTTAAGGAGAAACTGATGACTGCTGCCCAGGAGTTGCAGCAGAAAAGCGCAGCAGAAATCGCCAGTAATGTTCAGAAAGCCTCGCAGGAAGCTTTGAGCGTGTCGCTATCGCAGGTGAAGCAGCGGCTGGACGAGTCCCTCGACCAGTCAAAGGTCGAGTTGAAGTCCACAATGGGGGCGATGGTGGAAGACGTTCGAAAACAGATGGGCGACTATGCCTTGTCCGCCCGGGATTCGCTGGCTGGAGACGCGACCCGCCTGTCAGACAACCTCAAGAACCTCGGGGAGGAGCTGAAAGCCGCGGAGAAGCAGCGCGTTACCTCCTTGGTTGAAAGCATGACGACGCTGAGCAGGGAAACCCTCGAACAGCACGCTCAGAATGTCAAACGGGTGGCCGAGGCCCAGGTTGAAGAGATCCAAAGGTCCCTTTCGGGTCTTCAGGCCGGCATGGTGTCTGACTATGAAGTTCAATTGCGCCAGTTCGTAGAAGCACAACGAAAGGCCATGGTCGAGGAAATTCAGAAGCAGGTTGCTGACGCTTCCTCGAGTGCGGTGGATAAGATCAGGGCCAGTTCGGGGCAGGTTGTTCAGGACCTTTCCGGCAAGGTCAACAAGGAAGTGAATACAGCCACGACCCTGCTAAACCAATGGGCCCACCAGACCACCACCTGGGCGGAGGCCTCCATCAAAGATTCGCTTGAATCCTACAAGCTCCAGGTGGCTGAGTTTACCAACTCGCTTCTGGAAGGTCAGCGAGCGACGATTCAGGACAGGATTGGAGATCTGCAGAGCCGCCTGGAACAGGCCGCCTCTCTTCTTCGTTTTACTTCTGAGGGCGCCGCATCGGCATTAAACCCGGCGAAGGACCGCCAGAAGGCATAACCTGCCTTCGTGCTCCTAACTGGCGGCAGTGCGTTATTGGGTGAGCCCTGCCGTCAGTGTTCGGGTGCACCCTTGGTTTGCCAGCCGGGAGATTACAGCAAACAAAGAGATACCACAGGCTGAATGGCGCGGCAGGGAAAACTGATTATGCGGCAGGGTCCAGGCCAAGCTCGCCGCTGATCTGTTGCATGGCCCTGATGCACACCTCGATGTGTTCGTTGATGTCCACGCCCAGTTCCTCCGCCCCTGTAACAATGTCTTCCCGCCGAACTGAACGAGCGAACGCCTTATCCTTCATCCGCTTGCGAACGGACTTGGGTTCGAGGCTTTGAATTCGGTCGGGCCTGACCAGCGCGCAGGCCGTGATAAAGCCCGCCAGTTCGTCGCATGCGAACAGGGATTTTGCCATCAGCGTGTCGCGAGGCACCCCGCTATAGTCTGCATGGCCGAGGATGGCACGACGCACGTCCTCTGGATAGCCCAGTTTGCTCAGGATCTCGCTTCCCTTCAAGGGATGGTCCGGGGCGTTGGGGTAAAGCTCGTAATCGAAGTCGTGAATGAGTCCGACAACGGCCCACTTTTCTTCGTCTTCGTCAAACTTCCGGGCGTAGGCGCGCATGCAGGCTTCAACGGCAAGGCCGTGCCGCCGGAGATTTTCGCTCTTGGTATATTCACACAGAAGCTTCCAGGCCTCTTCCCGGTCCATCATGTCTCCTCCAGAGTTTCCCACATTGTACAACAAGGTTTCGTCGCGGATTGGGCGCCATGGGGGGCGGCCTGCCATGCCGCAATGAGCGGATGGGAAAACGGGCTGGGCTGCCGGGGCCCGGCAAACCCTGCTTACCATCTCAGCGATCTGGTGTGTCGTTCACCGAATTCGTGGCCCGGCGGGCTTTCCAGTAAACTCCCAGCCCACGCAGGTAAGCGCAAAGCTTTTCGCCGGGCGAGAGCAGTTCCTGCGGTTCAGAAGCGATGGCCTTTCGTTTCCAGATGTGCCGTGCGCGCCTCTTCAGGGCGGAGAACAGCCATCTGGCAGTGGCCAGGCGCAGTTTTTTTTCTTCAAGAAACAGTTTCAAGGCGAAGGCGACGGTACCCGCATAGAGCTGGGCGCTGCGGGCTTTCTGGTTCCCGATGTTGTCGTCAAACACATGGGTAACCGCCGCCGCAGGATTGTGGCGGATCCGGAAGCCGTGCTTGAGCACCTGAAGATACATATAGAACTCATCGCCGCCGCCTATCAGCGACCCGGCGCCGAGGTCTGGAGGAAACGAGGAGTAGTTCTCCAGAAAATTCTTACGGAACGCCATATTGCAGCCAAAGCCCACGGGTTCGCCGAGGATGTACTGATACCAGTCAGGGTTTGAGGTGTCGAGAGTCCAATCTGAAAGCGCTCGTTTGCTTGTGTAGTACCGGCCAGACCGTTCGTCCGTGAGGGTGAGCGGTCCTGTGGGAATAACCCGACCCGTGACGCAGCAGACCTGCGGGTCTTGAAAGCCTTTGACGATCTCGTCCAGCCAGCCGGGTTCGATCAGGACATCGTCGTCCACAAACACGAGAATGTCGCCTTCCGAGCGGGGTATGGCGTGATTGCGCGCAATGGAGACGCCGCGCCGCGGTTCCTGCAGCAGCCGGACGGGAAACTGTGAGACTGTCTCGGTGATCGCCGGGTCCTCCGGGCCATTGAGGACCACAATAATTTCGCATCTGACATATTGCCGTGCCTGGGCGGTCAGGCCCTCGAGGCACTGCGCCAGCATTGGCCTCAGACCTCTTGTACAAAGAATGATTGAAACAAAGGGACTTTCCGGGTGCCGAACGCTGTTCGGCTGGCTCTCCGCCGGATCATCAGGTTGTAATCCCGTGCTTTCGCACGTTTGTTTCAAGGTTTCTTTCCTCATCGAATGCCGCGCCTTTAGAATTCTACCATCGTTGATATAGCCTGCCAGTTCGAAAAGGGTGGAACGAACCGCCGGTCATAAAAATGCGCGCCGGAAGCGCTTCTTGTTCCTGCTATACTACTCATGAATTTGGATTTTGGCGAAGCATCCTGCCGGAAAAGCAGAGTTTTTGTTCGAACGGCTATGAATCCGGGGTCGAGGCCCGCCAGTCGGCTGGATAAATTATACTGACCGTTGAATAACAGGAAAAGGGTGAGTTTGGTGAGTTCAACAACTACAGCAAGAACCATTGTGCGGGCCAGTCGCCTCGCCGGAACGCTTTCCATGCCCGGGGACAAATCCATCTCTCACCGGTACGCCATGCTGGCGGCCATCGCGGAAGGCGCCAGCCGGATTCATTCCTTTGCGGAGAGCGTGGACTGCCAGAGTACGCTCAATTGCCTGAAGGCGCTGGGCGTCCCAATTGAACGCCAGGGAAACGAAGTCATCATTGAAGGGGCCGGACTTGACGGGCTGCAGGCTCCCGTAGGACCGCTCGACGCCGGCAACTCGGGCTCCACCATCCGCATGATGTCGGGGATTCTTTCCGGCCAGCCGTTTCGCAGTGTCATTGGCGGTGACGCTTCGCTTTCGCGGCGTCCGATGAAGCGCATCATCGAGCCTCTGGCTCGCATGGGCGCGCGTATCCAATCTTCTACGGGCGGGCTTCCGCCCCTCACGATTGAGGGCGGGAGACTGGTTCCCATTCGCTATGAGCTTCCCGTGGCCAGCGCGCAGGTCAAGACCGCCGTTCTGTTCGCCGGACTTTACGCGACGGGCATGACGGAAGTGGTGGAACCGCATCTGACGCGCGACCACAGTGAAATCGCTCTCAGGCAATTTGGTGCCAGGATCGAGCGGCAGGGCCCTGCGATCAGTGTTCAAGGCCGAAGCCGCCTCAGGGCGCAGGACCTTACGGTGCCTGGCGACATTTCATCCGCTGCGTTTTTTCTGGTGGCCGGGCTTCTGGTTCCTGGATCGGACCTTACGTTCAAGGATATCGGCTTGAATCCCACCCGCGCGGCTATCCTGGATTTTCTGAAGTCGATTGGCGGAGACATCAGCATTCTGAATCGTGAAACCCGCAATGGAGAATTAGTGGGCGGTGTTCGTGTCAAGGCCGGCCTGCTGGGAGGCGGCGAGATTCCCCCTGAAATGATTCCAGGCCTGATCGATGAATTGCCGGTCCTGGCCGTCCTGGGGACCCAGACGGAAAATGGCCTGTCCTTTCGGGGGGCCCAGGAACTGCGTGTGAAGGAAAGCGACCGCATTGCCGCCGTGGCGGAAAACCTTCGAAGGATGGGCGCTGAGGTGGAGGAATTTCCCGACGGACTCAGTGTTTCCGGCCGTCAACAGCTAAGGGGTGCGGAAATCGCAAGCTGTGGCGATCACCGGATTGCCATGGCCTTCGCTGTTGCCGGCCTTGTGGCTGAGGGTACTACCACCATTGACGATAGTGATTGCGTCCAGATTTCTTTCCCATCGTTTTTTGAGACCATTGCCCGTGTGGTCCGGTAACCGCAGTTGGGTTCCAAAGAGAAGCTGGCGCCTGGTGAGCGGTCTGGATTGCCGTTGCGCAGCGAGGCTTCCCGTGAGGTCCACCGCGCTTTGTTGGCCAGACCGGGTTTCAACCCTGCTTGCCGGGGTTGACGAGCGGGCCGGTGGTGGCGGCGTGGCTGCCGATTGCGCGCGTACAAGGTGGATGTCGCCATAGGTGGATGAAAGCCGGACCATCGGGCCGCTCTTTCCGTAGGTTCCCGTGATGGTGGGCAGGGGCGGCTTGTTTGAAACCTGCAATCCCGGGAAGTCGGAACTGACGCCACCGTTATGGGAAACCGCTTCAACCTGGAAGTTTGACGCCGCCGGCAGTGAAAGGGTAATGTTGCCCTTCTTCAGTTCGACCTGTATAGGGTGCGTTGGCGGGGTTGCTGATTGCAGTTGAACATCTCCGTTGCTGTTGATGATCGTTACATTGTACTTAAAGTCTTCAAGCACGATGTCCTTATCCCGTGTGGAAAGCTCAAAAGGCCCTCCCACGCCATTGGCCGTCAGGTTGCCCATATCCATTGAGAGATTGCCGGTCAGTTTTTGCACGGTGAGGCTGGTCCGCGAGGAATTGTAGCGTAACGTCTGGGCAACGTCCTCGAACCGCGCGGCCCCGGAAAAGTTTCCTTCCACGGTCACAGATCCCGTCACGTCGCGGACGGCGATGTCCCCGCCCCTGCCTTCTATTTCCAGGCTGCCGTCGACGCTGCTGGCCGAGGTTGTCCCTCCTGTTTGATGTACTTTCATGACGCCCTGGAGGTTGCTGCCACGCACATCACCCCGTCGCGTGGTGAGCGTCTGGTTGCCTTTGAGTCCACTCACGGTCACATCGCCGTCGTTAACGGTGACTTCAGCCGACGTGGACTGGGGCACGCTGATTACCATATCCAGCCGCACGGTACGTCCGCTGTGGGGAAGGGAATCCTGGTTGGATGCCAGTTCATATTGCTCCCCGTTTCCTGCAATTTGGAACTTCAGTTGGTCCGCAATCTTCCTGGCTGCAGTTTCATTTTCGGCCCAGACTGTCTCCTGAATCACTGCCGAGATCTTGTGCTGGTCCGTTCCCCGAAGATCAACATTGCCTCGCCGGTTGACCAGCAAAAGATGCGGGCTGCCTTCGACATCCTGAGAGACATTCTGCGTAAACGTATAGGAATTGAAAAAGACTTCCGCAAACTGCTGGTCGGTCATGCCCATGACGGAGGGCCAGTCGCCCCAGGGCCGCAGCAGGGTTTTGGAAAGGACCGTTCCGATGATGAGGATGACCATCAGGAGAACCACCTCGCCTCCTGAAAACAGTGAGCGTGGCGCGATTTCAGGATGGCTTCTGGCATGAAAGTAATCGATCAGCTTGGAGATGCCCCAGAATATGATGAGGACCGGCCAGTACTTCGCCATCAGGTACCAGGGGCGGATGGCGGGATTGAAATTGTGATAAAGGAAGAGGACACCGATGCCAATGAGCGTCAGGGCCCAGAAGATGGACCCGCGATGGTGCCGGTAGGTGCTCATGTTGACTCCTCCCCTTCAGGAAGCATGGCAAGCCGCTAAGGGTTCGGCGTGGACCTTGCTCCCCAAGCTGACTCGACCAGCCTGGCAAGTCCGATGACAATCAGAATGACCGGCCATGTTTTTCCCACTCCCCACGCAGGAATAAACTGGCCCACCAGGAACATAATGCCCAGAGCGATCAGGAAAATCGGGCCCGTCAGTCCGAGCCTTCGAGGGTGGCGCTCACGCCTGCTTTCGTAGCGGTTCTCTTCAGAGTTGAAATGGGTTGACATCAAAAGTCACCTTGCTTCCTCGAGATAGGCGCCCGCTGGCCGATTTTTTACAGTCCAGCAGTCAGGGTCCGCACAGGCGTTGCCGCCCGTCGGGTCATGTCTGCGCCGGCTTTCCCGTGCCTTGAGCTCTTGTTTTCTCGATTTCAAGTTCAAGCTCCTTCAGCCGTTGGATATGCTCGAATTCCCGCACGCGGAGACTCTCCTGCAATTCCATTTCGCGCCGGCGGGCCTTGTACCAGAAAACAATCCACAAGATCCCGACGGGCATGAGGACTGCCGCTACAGGAATCAAAACTGCAATCACTCCCGGCAGATTCACCATGGTGAAGTCCTCTCTCGATTTCGTTGCTTCGCAATCGGATATGGATCCCTCTTTCCAGATTTGAACCGCTGCCGTTGCCCATAAAACCTCAAACCCTTCATGGGCCGGGTACGTTGCTGTCTTTCCCTTCTGCATTGCCGGGCGCTGAACCCTGCGGGGGGCCGGCGTGATGACGAGTCATGCGTTTCTGTAACAAAGCACCCCCCAGTACAATCAGAAGTACAGGCCAGAACTTTCCAATCTGCGAGAAAATGGGAACCCCCAGGTTATCCAGCAGAAACAGAAGGCCCAGCACAATCAACAATCCCGCCCCCAACGGGGCGTCCATCGTCAAATCGTTCAGGCCGAACCATTCCGGCGCGGGCTGGCCCATCTGCTTGGCTTTAGCTGTCTGGTAGGAATCGATCACCATATAGAAGTAGAACGCCGCGGCGCACAGCCCGAATATCGCTCCGAAGGGTCCGTGCACACGGTCGCTCAAGGAGATGAGCGAACCGAAAAGCAGGACCTGCACCATGGCCTTTACAATCTGGCCGTTGTAGATGGCGCCGACGCCCGGAATGAAGCCGAGAGCGAGTGCCACGCCGGGACTTGCACCCGCTCCTTGTTGCCCTCCGGAACTCCACAGGGGAGACTGAAGCCGGACTGCCAGGCAGGGCTCGCAATAGGAAGTCCCTTTTACTTCGCGCCGGCAGGTTTCGCAAAGCGGCCGGCCACACTGCGCACAAAAAGCAGCGGAATCGTTGAGCGGATGATTAGCGCATTTCATGATTTGGGTCTCCTGGCTCCAGTTGAGCATTTTGCCCGCCGGCCCCGTCCATGGAGCTGGCCATTTGCCGGGTTTCGGTGTTTGCGGTGCTTGCGGGCCGCCCGTGCGGGCGACTCGGCATGCTGGTTTGCTTTTCCTGATCGCCATTCTCACTTCGAGCGTTACGGAACCGGGATTCGATTTCGTAAACAACCCGCAGGTCATCATAGAATTTTTCGGCCCGCGCATAGAGAAGATGTCCCGCGCGGTTTGCGCCATACACCCACCCGGCCGGATTCAAGTCGTGCATGTCCAGGTGGCGGAGGTTGACGCCGGAAATGTTGACTATCAGTGAAAGCGAAAAGACGGTCATGGCCACCGCGTAGGCAAAACGAGGGTGCCGGATGGCATGGAGGATTGCATTGACCTGCTCGGTGATGCCTGTGCGCCCTCCACCCAGGGTTGCAAAGCGGATCCTGGTGACAAGCCATGGTGGCGCCGCCACTTCCCCGGCGGACTGGCACATTTCCATGGCCATGCGGACATCGGCCACGACTTCCCGGCAGGCAGCGCAACCGGCCAGATGCTCCTCAACCGCCAGGCGACCGGCCGGGTCCAATTGGCCTTCCAGAAAATCACTTGCCAGATTTTCTAACTCAAGGTGTGTCATCATCTCGGTTCTTGCGCCTTCATTTATCCATACGTTTTAGAACCCGCGCCAGTTCCAATCGACCTCGGTTGATCCGTGATTTTACCGTTCCCACCGGAACGCCAAGGATCTGAGCAATTTCCGCATAATCCAGGTCCTGTAAATCCCTCAAAATAACGGCCTCGCGCAGATCGGGCGAAAGGCTGCTAAGTCCCGCCTGGAGTTTTTCCCTCCGCTCCCGTGACTCCACCTGGCTTTGAGGGTGCCCACGGGAGGTGCCGTCGGGGATGGGCATCCCTTCATCGAGCGTTGAGGTCACCCGATCATTTCGGGTCCGGCGGTAGTGGTCCACCAGGTGGTTCCGCGCGATCCTATTGATCCAGGTGGAGAATTTTGACTGGAGCGGGTCATAACTTCTGAGGGTCCGAAAAACCTTGATAAAGACTTCCTGGGTCAGGTCCTCCGCATCGCCAGAGCGCCCGGTGAAGCGATAGCAAAGGCTGTAAATCTTATGAGTGTGGGCCTGCAGCAGCGCCTCCCAGGCTGCATCGTCTGCCTTCAGGCAGCGCTTGATCAGCTCCAAGTCCGAGTCCAACGGCATTCTCCCGGGGCGGATAACGGCCAGAATATGATCGAGGCCTTTGGCCGGTCACCCTGACCTTTGACCACAGAGCAATTGTGCGCATTGTACCAGAACCGGAGAATGGCGTCAGTGGTGCCGCGCTTGTGCCGCGGCATGAGGGCGCCGGCATCTTCCGGGCTATTGTGCCGTTTTGCCCCGAACCGCCCGGCAGCCAGCATCGGCAAAGTCGGCTGATGGCCCTATTTCGCAACGATTTGCACCCGGGCTCCCGGCTGCATGTGGAATGTCTTGACCGTGAAAGGCCGGCCCAGAGCCACGTAGCCCAGGGGTAGCACAACTTTGGCATCGCCGCCTTTGGGAGACTCCATGGACGCGGAGATAATCTCCCCGTTCACCATTTCCGCTGAAACCAGAAATCCGCCCTGTGCGCGCAGGTTCTCAAACGAAACGTCCTTCCACGATTCCGGCACGGCAGGGAAAATCCTGATCTTGCCTCCCCAACTCTGCAGAAGGATGCCGTTGACCGCGGCCGTAAAGGCGCACTCGGCTTCCATGGTGAAGGGCTGGTACTCGTGTATGGAATAGCCGTATCTGCGGTAGTCGCCATTGACATGGAATCCGTTCGGCCAGATGAAGGCCTGCTTATAGATTTCAAGCTCGTTCAGCGCCTGGTTTCGCCGGCGTACACGCGAGGCTATCAGGCTGGCGTAGGGAAACGACCAGCCCGTCCACTCCCCGGTGCCGCGAAAGATCCAGTTTTCAATCGACCTCGCGATCAGCTCCCGGTCCGCGGGGCTGCCTTCCACGTTCAGGTCCCCTCCGGGGAAAATAGGGAAAAGGTGCATGGGATGGCGATGGGAGCGGTCATAAGGCGCGTCGGGCTGCACTTTGAGGCCGGAATCGTCCACCGGATATGGGGCCAACTGCTGTTCCATCGCGGCCCATTTCCTCCTCAACTCCGGGTCGGCGTTCAGCGCCTTCGAAGCCTGGATGGTGTAACGCAGAAGGTTCCGCACGAGCGAGAGGTCCCCAGTCGGGTCAGGAGTCCAGGCTTTCAGTTCGTTGCTGAAGTATTCGGGCGAAGCCGATAGGGGGATATGCAGGCGGCCGTCCGGGCCCGGCTTCAGAATGTTCTGGTAGAAAAGGGCCGCTTCTTTCAGGAAGGGATAAGCCTGCTGCCGAAGGAACTGCCTGTCCTGGCTGTAGGCGTAGTACCACCAGAGGTGCTGGGCGAGCCACGCGCCTCCCCCCAGCCAGTACTGCACGGTCATCCAGTTGTTCTGGCCTCCGAGCAGGCGGCCTTTGACATCGAGCGCGCCCCCCACCCAGATTCCTGGAACGCCAAAAAACTGGCGCGTAAGCTTCCTGGCTTGCGGGGCCACCGTGGAAATCAGCCAGTGGTTCAGCGGCTCGGCCAGGTCCAGTTGATTGCTGCTATAGGCGGGCCAGTAGGTTTCCTGGATGTTCATGTCAATGTGATAATCGCCGCGCCAGGGAGGGAGTTCGCCGTCAGGAGGCCAGAGGCCTTGCAGGCCGGCCGGAACACTGCCGTAGGAACTGCTGGCCAGCTTGTAAATCCCGTTGATCCAGAGCCGCTCGAGTCCTCGATCGGGAATGTGGACCCGCGACCGTGACCAGCGCTCGCGCCACCATTGATGGTGTTGGATGACGATCCTGGGGATCCCCCCGGCCAGCGCCGAGCTTAACGTCTGCCGGGCCGTCTCAACGGCGTGAGGATCATCCTGTGCAGGAATCGTGATCAGCAGGTTCCATTCGCTGCCTTTTCGCGCGGCTGTCCACGCGGTCGTAACCGCTCCGCTCGAGAGCAGGGATTGCGTTGACCAGGAAACCCTGCCGCTTGTGCCGGAATCCGGTTTCGGGTAACCGAGTTTGCCGGCCACTGCGGGGTCAAGCGCGCCAATGGGATAAAAGCTGACCTCAGGCTCCCACCCTTGCACACCGTCCAGCGTTACCAGGATCACGTCCGGATCAATACTTGCCAGGACCCGGTACTGCACCGGCGTGCCATTGACGCTCAGCAGCCAGCGGACCTCGCCGTGCTGCATGTCGAGCGTGGCCCGTTCCACCCGGGTGTCCGAGGGCAGGGAAATCTTCAGCCTGCCCATACTGAGCCGCGTGGGCACGATGTCCGCCATGGGACCAATGTCAGCCGTCATCTGTTGCTGAATCAGGTCATGCCGCCGTTCGCGGACCAGTTCCTGTAAGTGGGAATAGCTGAACGTTGGCCGTGTGTTGGGCTGGTAGCGAAGGTCCCAGACGTCTCCGCGATCGAGCGTGAGGTAAAGAGCCGGGCCGGTCCCCCACACCTGCGCCCCCAGTGTGCCGTTGCCTACCGGTAGCCCATTCTTCCACTGCGGGAGGGCGCTGTGAAATGTGAAACGCCAGGGAGCGCCTCCGGCGCGGGAACCAGCGCAAGCGCCGCTGACGGTAAACAGGGCAAGCGCGGCCAGCGTCCACAGAACAACGGATTGGCGGCAAGACGTCATGGGGGCAGAGAAGAAGAAAGATAACGCAAATCCGCTCTGTTTGCAAAGACTGCTGCTGTGCCTGAACACTCACCGGCAGGGAACGCTTGTAGTCGAAAGCAAGTGGACTTTCCCTTTGCAACCCAGTGTGATGTAAAAAAATTCAGTAATTATATGAAATATAATGACGCTAAAATCTGTTAATAATCTGTAAAATTCCAATTACAAGATCAGCAAAAGGCCGTATAGCTGCCACCCATGTGAATATTTAGGGTCTGGAAAGAGCAGCTTCTCCCTGGTGGGGAGAGCTGGGAACTTCAAACCCTTTGAGATATGCGCGCCGAGCCACCCTTGCAAATTTTCCTTAGGGATGAGTATTCCTTTCTCACTTCGGGCCCGCTGTTATCAGGATGCACCCTTAAGTTATTGATACTAAAAACCAATGTAAATTGCAGGCGTGGAACTCAACGTGCGATGCAAAGGATGGGGTATCCTGCCAAAACAGTTGCGAGAACTACTGGATAAGCTGATCCATTCGGCAGGGTCCCGTAGGAGGGTCTATGGGTCCAGTCAAAGAAAAATGGAGTGCCGGCTGTGCAATCCAACTAGATGACACAGAAATCCGGGCCATTGAAGGATGGGACGGTGACCAGTCTATCGATACGCTGGTCCATCACCGGCGGGGGACGGCCGCTTTGTGGACAGCATTAGCGGTCATGGCCATTGCTTTGGCCGTGGCGGTGGCCTACGGATATACTGTCATCAGCCAGCAGAACGCTGAACTGATGTGGCTATCGGGCCGTACGAACTCGCTGGGGGCACTCCGTGACCGTGCGGATAGGTTGGAAACCCTCCTCAATAGATGGAACGTCAGGCAAGCGATTCTGGCGGCCCATGTCCAGGAGATGGATACTGCCTGGAGGTCCGGGCTGGATGAGGTTCGTCTTCGTGCGGAAGGACTGGTGGCTAATGCCAGGCAAAGCGAGAATGACGGTTTGAATCAGCGCACAGCCGCCCTCAACGCGCAGGTTGCGCAGATCTCCAGCCGGCAGCACGCGCAGTTGGCGCTGATCGCACAGCTTGAAAGGCAGTTGGCCACCACTCGAGAGGAACTGGCCGCCGCCAAATCGGGGTATGGTCGGGAACTGGCAGCACTCCACCAGCAGCAGATCTCTAGCCAGCAGGAGATTGATTCCCTCAATAATGTACTTTCGACGGATCAGATCAATTTCGAAGCTGAGAAGAATCGCGATGAGGAAATTGCCCAGGGGGTCGTATTACATTTGACCGGCACAGACCTTGCGCATCAGAATTTCCGCGGGTGGATCCGGATTGCAGGGAGCCAGCGCACGATATGGGTTCGGAGCCATCCGGCCGAGCTTCCCGTGGTATTTTACCCCAAGCCTGGCGGGGAGGCCTATGAGCTGGTGGTGACGAAAGTAAATTCGAACGCGGTCTCCGGTTATCTCCTGGTCCCAAGCAACACAAGCAGCGGGCAGCAGGATGTTGCTTCCAACAGCAAGCCCATAACAACATCCGCCCAGGGGTCCTTCTAGCAATTTGCTTCGGGGATTGCGTAGGCTCCAGCTTTTCAGCATTTCCCCATTGCCGGCCATCCTGAACGGGGAAACCGGAAGCTAATGAAAGGGGCGAGCCAGGGCGCCTGGAACGTGACGGATCCGATTCAGGGAGTGACGTTTCGGAGAACTTCAGAGAGATTGGCGCCCACTGTGGAGCCTACAGGTATTGGATATCGAGGTTCGGACCAGTAAACAACTCCTTTTGCGGTTTTGTCAACGCGTTGACGCCCTGCGCGGTGGCCGTCTCTCGATGGTCGCCAGTGCTGTTGTACTGGCGTCTGCGCTGATGCCGTGCATGGCCACCCAGGTTGCCGCTGCAACAGAGTCCACTCAGAATACCGGCCGCCTCAGCACGATAGACAACGACCTGTTGGACGACATTTCACGCCGTTCTTTCCGCTACTTTTGGGATAACACCGACCCCCGCACGGGGCTTGTTTTGGACCGGGCGCAATTTGACGGCAAGCAGGGAGACGTTACCTGGCATCAGGACGTTTCGAGCATTGCCGCCACGGGCTTTGGGCTGACGGCGTTATGCATCGCTGCCAGGCACCGTTGGGTCAGCCCTGTTCTGGCCCGCCAGCGTATCCGCACGGCATTACGTTTCTTCGCCTATCATGCCCAGCAGGAAAACGGCTGGTTTTACCACTTTCTCGACGCCAGGACCGGCAAGCGGCGATGGAAAAGTGAGATATCCTCCATTGACACCGCCCTCCTGCTTGCCGGCGTCCTGACCGCCAGGCAGGCTTTTCCTGATGATCCTGAAATTGTCCGGCTGGCCAATTTGATCTATGACCGGGTTGATTTTCCGTGGATGCTCGACGGGAACCACCTCTTTCTCTCCCACGGCTGGAAGCCGGAAACGGGTTTTCTTCCCTACCGGTGGGACACCTACAGCGAGGCGGGCATTCTTTACATCTTAGCGATTGGTTCGCCAACGCATCCTATTTCTCCGGACGCCTGGTTCGGCTGGAAGCTTCCGGTCGTTCACTCGGCGGGCTATACCTATATCGGCGGGGGACCGCTCTTCATTCAGCAGTATTCACAGGCTTGGCTGGACCTGCGGAACCGCAGCTATCTGCAGGTCCCGATGGAGGACCGGGTCGTTCCCCGGGTGAATGTTTTCGAGAATGCCATTGTGGCCACCCGGGCCCAACAGGCGCTTGGCATCGATCTCTCGCAACGGTATCGCGGGTATTCGTCGAAGGTTTGGGGCATCACGGCATCTGACAGCGCCAAGGGTTATGTCGCCTGGGGAGGTTCACCTGACGACTCCCGAATCGATGGGACGGTGGTGCCCAGTGCATCGGCCGGTTCCGCCATGTTTGCGCCTGACATCTGCATTCCTGCCCTGCGGGCCATGCTCCTGAAATATGGCAGGAATATTTACGGGCGATATGGATTCGCCGACGCGTTCAATCCCACGACGGGTTGGGTGAGCCGCTACGTCATCGGAATCGATGTTGGTATCACCCTTCTCAGCGCTGAAGACTTGCGAACGGGAAATGTGTGGCGATGGTTCATGGGCAACACCGAAGTCGACCGCGCGTTGGACATGATTGGACTCGTGGCGGGCTCTCCGGCAGATGGGAAGCAAGCCGGCAGGGATGTGGCTGAAGCCCGGGAAGAGACTTCAGGCCTGAACACAGGAAAGCGTCGCGCTGATGAGGGTGCGGCACAGGACATTCAAATTGGCGCCAGATACCGGATCCCGGCCTCCGCATTCAAATTCAAGATTCCGGTCCCTCCGCAACAAGCCGAAGAAACTCAACCGCGGACTCAACCGAAGTGATGGTCGTGTTACAACTGCGGGGGAGAGGCTTCTCTGTTGAAGCCGGGCTGTGGTGTCTCGCGTTCCAGCGAGATTTCGACTGTGGGTGGGGCTTCCTCCGACACCCGCCCCGAATGGAAGGCTGGCTGCGGCGCGTTCCGGCCCGCGGTTTCCATCGCGGGGCTGCGCAACGGCCGCTGTGGGGGGCCTGACACGCCGGTTTCTTCAGGCGCGGTGAAGGGAATCTTCTCATGCAGGAGAAGCTCGGTGGCCATCACCCTTGGTTCCTGATGAAACCACCTCTGCAGCGACGACTGGGTCAAAAGATTGCAGACCGCCAGCAGACTCATGCCCTGGTGATGGGCCATCCAGCATTGAATCAGCTCATAATCCGTCGTCCCCGACGCCTGTCCGTTTGAGTAATCGGCAGATTCGTAGAAACCAAAGCGGCCGAACCACCCTTTTTCCCACATCGCTCTGATGTTGCGCGTGGCGGAAAGGGGGTCAACCATAAGCGCCAAAAAGCTCGCATAAGGAGCGATGACAAGGTCACTTGAAGCATTTGGGTCCACCGCCAGACCCGGAAGGCCGAAGGGGGCGTATTGGTAAATGCCTTGATGGTCGCGCGCGCTGAAGGCCGCTTCTGAGATGCCCCAGGGGATATTTCTTTTCCGGGCGTACCTCTGCTGGCAGACCACCGCTGAAAGCATTCCCTGTTCCAGCATGGTTCCCGAATATGAGCGCATCCAGAGTAACGGCATCAGGTATTCGAACAGGGTCCCGCTCCAGGAGACCAACGCTGTCTCACCCTGTTCTAGCACCCGTGCCCTTCCAAGGTGAAACCATGCTTCCTGTCTGATGTCGCCTTTTGCGATCGCAACAAATGTAGCTGTTCTGGATTCGGAACCGAGCAGGTCATAAAAGGACCGGGCAAGCTGTTGGGCCTCTGTGTCATAGCCGATTCGAAGGAGTTTCTTTTTACGATCGTAGAGGAAACGGAAATCCATCTCATTCAGGAGTTTGCCGGCATCCGCCGCGAGACTCCTGAGCCTTTCGGAAAGCTCCGTTGCCCGATGAAGGCTGGCTTCCAGACGCGAGCGCATGGACTGCAGGGCTCCCGCCGCAT
>JAJYJL010000752.1 GCA_021789565.1 Acidobacteriota bacterium | reverse complement strand
TGGGGGCTGGCTGCACCTGATCGGGAACATGCTCTTCCTCTTTGTATTCGGTCGAAGCATTGAGGACCGCTTTGGCCATGGACAGTTTCTACTCCTGTATTTTCTCAGTGGGTTTGGAGCTGCCCTCACGGATGTTCTCTTCAACATGGGTTCGCGTGTACCCACTATTGGAGCCAGCGGAGCCATTGCTGGGATCCTGGGGGCCTACCTGGTCAGTTTCCCAACAGCGCGCATCACGACCCTGATCCCCTTGTTTATTTTCTTCTGGACAGTTCGAATCCCAGCCTTGCTGGTGCTTGTATATTGGTTTGCGCTTCAATTCCTTGCAGGATACCAGATGCTGGCCATCGAGTCCGCCACAGCTGGTGGCGTGGCTTGGTGGGCCCACGTAGGGGGATTTCTTCTCGGAATGCTTCTAGCCCTCGCAATGCCGAAGCGCAAAGCCGGAGCCACCCAACTCTGGCCGTGGGAAATGTAAGGAACGTGACCTTCAATATTCAGATGGATCTTCTCGGGCGCTGGGTTCTCATTTCGGTATCAATCGCCGCAATCCAGGCTTCACTTTAACCGGCTTCTTCGCCGCGTTCGCGCTCAGTGAAATATACGCCTAGAAGAATCAATCCACCGCCACAAATTCCCCAAAACCCAACCCTGTCGCGGAGCAGCCAGATGCCGAGACCTGTAGCGATGACCGGCTGGAAGTAGTTGAATGCTGCCACACGTGACGCTGTCAGACCTTTCAAGGCATAGACAAAAAGCAGGTATCCCATCACAGCAGAAAAAAAAGCCATGAATACCAACCCCAGGACGGAGCGAATTGGAATCTGCGACCAGTGCAGTTGCCACACGGCGTTGGCGCCAAAAGGAATCATCAACAGCGCGCCGAGACCGAAGATCACTGTGTTCAGAGTTATCACATCATATTGGTCGACAACTTCTTTCAACAAAATTGTGTAATAAGCAAAGACCACAGCTTCGGCCATGACGATCACGTCTCCCAGCCAATAGGCATTCCCTCCCTGTGCCTGCTTTCCATAGGTCAGAAACGCAACGCCCGTAAATGAAATAGCCATCCCCACAAACTTGAGGACGGTCAGCGTCTCAAGCCGCAACATCACCGAAAGCACCAGGACCATGACCGGCTCGATAGCCACGATTAACGCTGCATGAGGAACGTTCGTGTGCGCCACTCCCTCGATAATCAGGATCTGGTCCATCGTGACCCCCAGGAAGGCAATCAGGCCGAAACGGAGCCACTGCGCACGCGTAAATCGCAGTAGTGACCGGTCCCTCAGAAACAGGAAGATGATCCCAAAGGTGGCGCCTACCACATTGGCGCGAACCAAGGCCAGTGCCAACGGGCTGAAACCGTACAATGCCTCTTTGATCGCCACTATATTAGCCGCCCAGAAGGAAACGACTATCAGCATGGCAAAGTGCATCAAATGGTGGGCACTGATGTGACGGGAGGGTTTCTGAGTTAAGACAACAGGCTCAACTGCGCTTTTCAAAGGTCTCCTTCCGCACGGTCACCTTTTCGATGCGCGCAAGGTTCGGCTCATAACCAAGGCCCGGCTTCCGGGGTGCCGCAATGGTTCCTTTCGCCGAAACCGTTACTTCAGGATCTATGATGTCCTCGCTCCAGTAACGGCGGCTGGCGGAAACATCTCCAGGCAGAACAAAACCCGGCAGCGTCGACATTGCGATATTGTGGGCCCGACCGATGCCCGATTCGAGCATACCTCCGCACCAGACAGGAATGTTTTGGGCAAAGCACAAGTAGTGCAGCTTGCGAGCGGCTGAATGGCCTCCCGCCCGGCCTAGTTTGATATTGATGATTTTACAGGCCCCGAGCTCAATGGCCTTTCGCGCGTCCTCGGCGCTGTGAATCGACTCATCCAGGCAGATCGGCGTCTTCAATTCGCGCTGAAGCCGGGAATGGTCTACGATGTCATCCCATCCAAGAGGCTGTTCCACCATCATCAAGTCAAACTGGTCGAGTAATTTGAGACGCGCGACGTCAGCCAAAGTATACGCAGAGTTGGCATCAGCCATCAGCTTGATGTGGGGAAACTCATTCCGAATGGACTCCAGAATTTCAACGTCCCAACCGGGCCTTATCTTCACCTTGATTCGCTGGTAACCCGCCCCAACCTCTGTGCGAATTCTTTCCAGCAATTCTTCCGGGGAATTCTGAATCCCGATGGAAACTCCGCAAGGGATTTCATCCAGCGTTCCGCCCAACAGTCCGGCAAGGGACATTCCGTGGCGCTGCGCTTCAAGGTCCCACAGGGCATTTTCAAGGGCTGCCTTGGCCATGTTGTGCCCGCGCACAGGCCGAAAACGTTGTGAAAGGTCCGCCGGAGAATTCCAGGATTTTTCAAGAGCCCAGGGAATCAAAATATCGCGCAGGATGTGCCAGGCCGTTCCGGGAGTTTCATAGCTGTAAAAAGGCATTTCGCCACAGGTAACTTCTCCCCAACCTTTCAGGCCATCCGCGTGCGCGCAAAGAAGTACAATTCTGCGGTCAGTCGTTCGTCCGAAGCTGGTCTCAAAAAAATGTACCAGCGGCATCCGAATTTCCAACAGGTCAATTCGCTCAATTTTCATATGCGATCAAGAACGTACCGGGCTTCGGTATCGGTTCTTTCAAACCCCGTAATTGCAAGTTTTCGAGCAAAGCAGTCCTGCAGGCTTGCCCGGACATAGGATTGCCACTCGCGGGCCCGTGTCGCCCTACGTGAAACGAGGGCATCTAGATCAAGTGGTATCGCAACTTCTGCAGAGGCAGCCTTTCGTGCGGAACGCGGCTTTTTCCCTGCCAGTGCCTTACTTACTCTAGCAGATTTCAACGGCCACTCTGCGATCAACCGGTCCGAGGGCAATCGTCTCTGCAGCTTGCTGAGAACAGGCCCGTAGTAATCGGGGCAATAGCGGCGCACGATGGCCCCAAGGCGAACAATGTTGAAATGGGCATTCTTGGCCCGCAACGGATCAAAAGTCCACTCGATATATTGAATGCCCTCGCGAAGCGCAGCCTTGCGCTGCACGACCTTGAGCATCCTGCCGAGTCCCTGATTCTCATGCTCAGGCAAAACACCCAGCAGGAGCGAATAGAAATATTTGTGTTGTTTGCGCCAGGCAGGAACCGAAACCACAAAACCAGCCATCGGACCTTTGTCCGTAAACGCACCCAGCACATGACCACCTGTCCGGGAGATGTTCAGGAACATTCGCGCCGGATAAACCTCATGGTCAGGATAGCCCCAAATCTCCTTCTGGAGGACAACGCAACTGGCGAACTCATCAACAGTTTCACATGGACGGATCGTGTAGCTCATGGCTTCTCCTGTGCCTTTACCAATTCCCAAATCTCATCCAACTCCTGGGGCCCGCATTCCCGGACTGATTTCCCGCGTCTTTTGACTTCAGCCTCGAGGGCCTGGAACCGTCGCCGGAACTTCTGGTTAGCCCCACGCAAACAACTTTCCGGGTCAGAGCGAACACGGCGGGTCAGATTGGCAACGGCAAACATCAAGTCACCAACTTCTTCTTTGAGATGTTGATGATCAGACTCCGCGCCTGCAGACAGTTCTTTTCGTATTTCGTGCAACTCCTCCTCAACTTTATCAAGAAGGTCTTCCACCCTTACCCAATCGAACCCCGCCTCAGCCGCTCGCAGGCCAAGCTCGTAGGCTTGCAGCGTAGAAGGCAATGCAGAAGCGATGCCGTCCAACAGAGAAGCATTTGGGGAATTCGGATAGTCGTTCTTCTCTTTTTCTTTCGCAGCGGTCCAGCTTTTCAGCGCTTCCTCGGCATTGGCCGCACGCGTTTCACCAAAAACGTGCGGATGGCGCCGAACCAACTTGTTGTGCACGTTCTGGATAACTCCGCTGATATCAAACTTCCCGTCCTCTTCTGCCAGACGCGAATAAAAGACCACCTGGAAAAGCAGATCGCCAAGTTCTTCCTCGAGTCCGGCAAAATCCTTCAGGTTGACAGCGTCCACAACTTCATATGCTTCCTCGAGGAGCATGCCTTTAACGCTCTCGTAGTCCTGGGCACGGTCCCACGGACACCAATCCGGACCACGCAAGTGCGCCAGCAGGTCTACAAGCCTGGCGAGCCTTTCCCCTGCCGAATTAATCATTCCAGTCACCGGGCCCTTTCTGAATTGCCGAATTTTCTAATTTACCAAGCCTGTGAAATCACTGGCAATAGGCCTACACGCCCAATCCTTTGTTTCATGCCGGCTGGAATTAGGGATCAACAACCTCCACAGCATGGCATTGAACCTGATCTGGAGGAATCTCAAACGGTCAGGTACACTTGTTCAGGCAGAGTGCTTGTTGTTAAACTACCTATTCAGAGTAGCTGCAGAACCAGCTTTGATCCGGGAAATACTTGTTTATCGAGGGGACCGTTATGCCAGAGCAAAAGGCCGAATCTTCGGGGTTCAAAGTTGTTGACCGGCGATCTTTTACAAGCGAGGGCGAGCGGGTTGCCGGCCAACCGGAGAAGGCAGAGGAGAAACACCAGCCGGAATCGCAAATTTCTTCCAAGGCCGCAGCCGAACCTCCCTCTGAACCCGAAGTCGCGGATGCGGAAGACTCAGAAAGATTCGCCATGCTGGTTTCCTATCTGAGTACCACGGCCATGTTTCAACTCGGGCTGTTGCCGGGGCCCGGCGGGGAATATATTCCAGCCGATCTGGCCAATGGCAGCCGAACCATCGATCTGATCGAGGTTTTGCAGGAGAAAACGCGTGGCAACCTGAACAGCCAGGAGTCCAAGCTCCTCGATGAAGTCCTTTACGAATTGCGGATGACCTATCTTGAAGTTCAAAAACGGGCAAGCAAGCAGAGATGAAACTGACTTTCCTGGGCACAGGAACTTCCACCGGAGTTCCGACTGTCGGCTGTGACTGCGCAGTCTGCACCTCTCCGGCTCGGCACGACAAGCGAACCCGCCCTTCTCTATTACTCGAATACTCAGGCCGGACAGTGGTGATTGACACCACGCCAGATTTTCGCTGGCAGGCCCTCCGACAGAAAATCCAGCGGGTTGACGCGATCATTTTTACGCACGCCCATGCCGACCACGTGCTCGGA
>JAJYJL010000751.1 GCA_021789565.1 Acidobacteriota bacterium | reverse complement strand
GTTTTCGACGGCGACAAAGCGCCGCGGCACTTTGAATGAAGCCAGCGAAGCGCGGCATCGAGCGTCGAGTTCCTCGGGTCCAATGGGTTTGCGCGCAACAAAGAATGCCACCGGGATCTCACCGCGCACAGGGTCAGAGACGCCCACCACAGCTGCTTCCGCAATCTCTTCCTGCTCGGTGAGAAAATCTTCAATCTCGCTCGGATAGATGTTGAAACCGCCAGAGATGATGAGATCGCTTTTGCGTCCAAGCAGCGTGTAGTAGCCATCAGGCGAGCACTCGCCCATATCGCCAGTCCTGAACCAGCCGTCATCGAACGCAGCTTGCGTAGCCTCCTCGCGGCGCCAGTAACCGGCAAAAACATTTGGCCCGCGCATCTGTACTTCGCCATTGATGATTCGCGCTGATACTCCCGGAAGCGGCATGCCCACTGTGCCCGGACGGCGCTCGCCCACGTATGGGTTCGAGATATTCATCAGGGTCTCGGTCATCCCGTAGCGTTCCAGGATGGTGTGGCCGAATTTCTGACGGAACTCTTCGAAGACCTGCGACGGCAAAGGCGCAGATCCTGAGACGAACAGACGCATGAAGCCACCCACTTCATGCGCTACATCCTCCGGAAACCCGAGCAAGCGCACGTAGACCGTAGGAACGCCAAAGAAGAGCGTCGGTTGAAAATCGAGGAACTCAGCGGCTGCCTTCAGGTGTTCGAAACGCTCCAGCAAGCGCATGCGACAGCCGCTGAGCAGCCAGCAGTGCAGTCCGTTGGCAAGCCCGTGCACGTGAAAGAGGGGCAAGGCCAGGAGGAATCGATCGTCTGCGTTGATAGCCCAGCAAGCATTGAGATTTACACAGTTCGCCGCAAAGTTGTTGTGGGTGAGAATGGCGCCCTTGGAGACTCCGGTTGTGCCAGACGTGTAGACCAATGCGGCAGGAGTGTCTCCATCCAGCGCGACTTGTGGCCGCGCAGCCTCCTGCGACGTATTGAGTCCGTCCACGCGCCACAGGGGCGTGCCGCCGGGCATCTCCTGTGCCGCGATCACGGCCTTCGGCTCCGCATCGGCCAGGATATGCGTAATCTCGCGCTCGCGATAGAGGATGTTGATGGGCACAAAGATGACGCCCAGCTTGACGCAGGCCAGATAGATGTCAATGAATTCCACGCAGTTGGAGAGATAGACGCAAAGACGATCACCGCGCACCAGTCCACGAGCCGAGAAGAGCGCTGCCATGCGGTTACTGCGCGCGTCTAATTCGCCGAAGGTGTAAGTGCGTCCATTGAACTCGAGTCCAACCTTCTCCCGTCGCCCTTGTAAAGAAAGATCGAATAGCTGCGTCAGGTTCATTTCTCCTCCGGAATGGCGGGTGCGGCAGCGGCCGCCAGCAATGAAAATGCGCTAAGAACTTCGAAGCTGGTTCGAAACTGTCCTGACAAATCTACCAGGTATCCCACAGCGGGCGCGCCGGCAAGAATCATGACAATTCCGACCATGTTGACGAATCCCATCGCGGCTCCTGCGCGACCAGGAAAGAGTGCTGCAGCGCGATTGAAGACGCCTGCATAGGGCACTCCACATCCGATGCCGAGCACCACGATGGCAATCATGGCGAGACTTCGAGAGTTTCCCCACGCCAATGCGGCACAGGCCAGAGCGTTGAACAAAAAGGACGCTCCCACCAGCAACCTGATTGGAATCGAATGCGCCAGCAAACCGCCCAGCGGCCGGGAGACGATGCCCAGCAGCAGAACCATGGAGCCCAGCAGCCCAGCCTCCTTCAGCGGCATCGCGAAGTCTGCCGTGAGCAGCATAGTGATCCAGGCGCCCACTACGATCATTAGTCCGAAGGATGCCATCTGCATCCAACTCAATAACCAGAGTTCGCGATGCCTCATCATCTCGCCGAGGCTTCCGGCGGCAGGAATGGATTGCTCAGGCAGGGGCGCGAGCCACATCCACCATGCCCACACCGCGGCCGCGAGGAGCGCGCAGCCAAGGAATGCGCCACGCCATCCAAACGTGCCCAGTAATTGCGGTATGGCAAAGAGCACAAAGCCCGAGCCGAGTACGACCGATGCGCCGTACAGGCCTTGCGCTAAATGCAATGCGCGACCTGTAAACATTCCCACGACATAGCGTGCCCCTGCCGCAAAGCAGGCTCCGGTGCCGATGCCCGCGAAAGATTTCCAGAAAAGAAGTTGCCAGTACGCACCCGAAAAAGCGATGGCGACATTGGCCAGTGTCACCCAAGCTAATGCAACAACCATCACACGCGACGCGCCGAGGCGATCGGAAAGCCGGCCCGCGGGAATCTGCATCAGGGCATGGGAAAGAAAGATTCCCGTGGTTAGAAGTCCCGCGCTGGCATGACTAAAGGCAAAGCTCCCGCACAGCGCACCCACCATTGGAGCGTGGTTGGTATAGGTGACCGAGAATGCAAATCCTGCAGCACATGCAGATATGAGAGCGCGCTTGTTCAATTTCTTCGGTAGGACTGCGGCCTCAGCTTATCACCATGAAGTTGGGTTTGAGGAATATCAAGCAGTCGAACACCAGGACGGAGACTAACTATCAAGGCACGCGCGCAAGCACTGCCGATTCCGCCATCCCTCTCTTTCCAGCAAATTCGCTAAGACTCAGTTGAGCATCATACGTCATTCATCTGGCACGCTCCTCCGCAGCCTACACGCGCGACAAACATCGATTCCCGGTATCAGCGGGATCTTTGAGCACTTTCCATTCCATGGCAGACTCCACGGACACCCCACTCAGCCGTGTCCGCAAGGTCTTCCACGCAACGGTACCAATTGCTCCTTTGGTGAAGATCCGCATCGGCGAGTTCGGACCGCAGCAAGCCTTCACGGACTTTCAACAAGTGACTCCGGCCGGGAGAGCGAACAGGCGGGCCGGCATGGGTCGCGATGAGGCACGCAAAGCGGCCTATTTATTTACTTCCTGACCAAGCCGCAGCGCCCTCACAATTCGCAGAGGCATGACCTGCCAGATGCGGACTGGCAAGGGCAGACGGGCTACTTGCAACTCTCGCTAAAGCAGAGATTCTTGCTGAAGAACGGCAGGACATGATTCTGGAAGCGATCGGCCACAGCGCTCGTGTGCGTGCCGAAGTAGATCGCGAAGCTGTTTACAACTCCATAATTATCGAAAATGTTGTGCAGCTTGGTTGCGTCGAAACGCAAACCATCGTGGTCGCCCACGTCCATTGAGATTGCGCGGTACTGCTTGAGATTGTCGATGTACTGATCCGCAAACGCCAGCGGCGCATTCGCGGCGAATTTGGCCATGATTTCTGGCTGCGGAACACCGTCTTTCGTGGGCAAGTCGAAGTACAAAGGAGGATTCTTCGGATCGGGTGCCCACGCAGCAGCAGTGGCGTACGCTGCGGCTTCAAAGCCTGGCGACTTGCTCGCAAGATCGGCAGGAGATGTAGCAGCCGCCGCTTTCTTCTCACTCAAAATCGCCCGTTCCTTCATCTGCTCGACCGGCCCAGGTCCGCCACCTGCCATCGGAGATAAGCAGCACGGGCTCATGATGTAAAGAGAGCCGAACACATCGGGATGTTTGATCCCGATGCGTGTTGCACCGTAGCCGCCCATGGAGTGGCCAACAAGTCCGCGGCTCTCACGAGTGGGTATCGTGCGGTAATGAGCGTCGATGTAGGCGACGAGATCATGATAGATAAACCTTTCAAAGTCACCTGTCGTGATCGAACTTGAGTACATCGAGCCGTTGTAAATTGTCTTCGAATCAGGCAGGACCACAATCATCTCTTTGGCGCCCTGCGCAAATGCACCTTCAATCGTCTGGGGAACATGAATCTCGTGGGTCCACTGTTCAGCACCAATCGAGTAACCGTGCAACGCATACACCACCGGGTAGCGGCGGTGCTTTGCCTTGCTGTAGCTCGGGGGCAGAAAAACTATAACGTCGCGGTCTGCTGAATCGCCTTCAAGGTTGCCTGCAATCGAAGCCGAGTGGACCTTGATATGCTCAACCGTCACAGGCTTTGCACTCGGAATGACGGGAGGCACCTCCGTTTGCACCTGCGCGGAGATGGCACTGGCACCTGCCATGGCCAGGGCCATCAGAAAGGAACATGCTGCAGAGACTTTTGATTCATTCATTCTTCTCGACTCCGGTTCGTTGCTTCTGTTCTCACGACAATCTGAGTACCGACGTTGGTCCAGGTGGAGTACTCTATCGTGCCCCTTTCACGATCGGGAAACGATAGATCACCACGCTGATGGGCGCTACAGACAAGGCCGCAGGAGATCCCTCAATCGCGGCCTGTTTTACTTCGACCTGCGGCGCTTGCCCTGCGTGGTTGGCAGCTTCAAGATTCTTGCCGGTCATTTGCCAGGACGTTCCACTCTCGCCGATCCGCACGCCGCTCACACTCAAATTGAATTTCTGCACTGAGTCGGTCGCATTGACGACGGCAAGCGTAAGGAATCTACCATCCGCGCTGAGCCCCGCAACCATGTCCAGCGGATACGTGGGACTACCGGCACTGGTCCGTGGCAGGTCACCCACGATGTGCTGGGTGGGAGCGGGCTGGGGAGAGTTGCCCGTAAGCGTAACCGGGGTGAAGCCTGCGCCGAGATGATCACCATAGAGCTTAAACAGCAGACCATTCGTATTAAGAGTTGCAGAAGTCTGATTCAAATCCAACGTCGAGACACCCATGGTGAAGGCCGTCATGCGGAGGAAATCAGTTTCGCGGAGCATTTCATTGAAGACCATCGCGTAGGCCAATGCGAGTTTCAGATTGGTTTCGCCGCCGGTATAGGCGTATTCGTCATTGGACATGAAGATTTTCCGGGTCTTCATCTCGGGAAATCGCTGCTCGTACTCCTGCCACTCTTCACCCTTCAGGTGCACGCGATCTGAGGGACGGCGCACCCACTCAAGCACGCTCTCCTGATCGGGAACATATCCAGGTTCAAGGCGGCCAACCTTGATGCCCTTCTCTGCCCGCTCACGATCCCAACGTACCCCGGCGCGCGTGTACCAGTGCTCCGTGATCCCGTCGAAATTGCCCCAGTCATGTTTCAGGAAGCCACAGGTCCAATCTGCATCGGAGCAGTTGCCGGCCTG
>JAJYJL010000750.1 GCA_021789565.1 Acidobacteriota bacterium | reverse complement strand
AGATTTCTGCAGCGGGCACAGCCGCTACCCAGAACTTGAATCTTCATTGCAACCCTCCTCCAGTGGTACGGGGATGGAGAAGTTCCCCAGGCCCGAATTACTCCATTCAACGCAGGCCTCGATATACTTCCCAGCATCAGGTTAAGACCAGGGACTCCGCCTGCCTGTCACGGGGGTTGCAACCGCCGCGCTTAACAGCACTATTGAGTTTTCGCAGGTCGTCTTTCAAAACCTTGGATTGCTTGAATAACCCTGACAAGAAGGGAAATAAATCCTTGTGAATACCGGCTCTGTCCCGCATCAGGGAATAGTAAATCCTTGGTCCTTCGCGGCGATCCTGTACAAGGCCCGCATTCTTGAGGTACGTGAGATGGCGGGAGACGTTGGGCTGGGGCGAATCCAGCACAAAGTGAATATCGCAAACACACAATTCCCCATGCAGCAACAGATTCAGGATCCTCAGCCGGGTCGCATCTGCCAGCGCCTTGAATGTCTGCTCCAGTTCCTTCATTCTCGAATCTCCGCTCCTAATAGGTGCTACTGCACATATACATATAGACGTATATCGCCATGCGGCAGGAAGTTCTGTGAGGGAAATCACAGAGAGAAGTGATGCAGAGGGAGCCTGCTTGACCGTCCGTCGAGAACCGGCGCATGCGGAATGACGGGCCACTGGGAAATGACCCGGTTGCCCATAATCAGCCCACAAGCCGAAGTGGCATACGGGCAGGTATCAATGAATTCTTGTCCTGCAGTTCGTTTCCTGTATCAGGAGAAACGCTTCTTGTGTGACAAGTAGAAACGATCTTGCTCCTGAAGGATGTGAAGCTCGCTTGGAGGCCGATTCCGACCGTGCACTCCCACCTTCGTGATCGTGCAGCCCTTCTTCGAAACAGGTGATGCGTGTTCCGGAACTGTGCATCCTCCCTTGGAGGTTAACCTCCAACCCGTCGTCGGCAGCCAAATGCTCCGCCGCCAGCGTCGGCCCCCACCGCCCCGCCGTATATCTCCCGTACCAGCCCCAAGATCTTGCCCCGAAGCTCCTCCGGGTAAGCTCGATGCGACCGCCGCTCCGCACTGCGGTGCTTCAGTCCCGCCGCCCCTTCCGCCCGGTACCCTTTCTACAGCCGCTTCGCCTGCCGGTAGCTCACCGTCATCAACAACCCCGCATCCACCAGCCGCAACTGCCCACTCTTCACCCCCGCCAGGATTTCTACCCGACTCAACTCCCTCCTGCTCATCTCCACTCGCCCCAATCTGACCTCCTTCCAGAGGTCACATTAGGGGACATTTCTATCGAGCTCAAATGGGAACATTATTATCGAGGTACAACATGCGCCTGATTCTTGGTACAGTAAAGGTGCTGCTTAACGAATCCACACTTAATGCAGGCCCACGGCGCCGTTGACCGATTCGATGAGTTTGTTGGAATCGTAGCCGACGCCATCCTTAAAAACGGTCTCGACCTTTTCGATGTCGTTGACGTTCTTTGCGGGGTTTCCATTGATCACAACCAAGTCAGCATCTTTGCCAACGGCGATGGTCCCGATCTTGGAATCGGCGCCCAGAAACTTCGCTCCGTTTTCCGTGGCGATATGAATAGCCTCCTCAGGCGTAAATCCCGCCTGCACCAGCAATTCCACCTCGCGCTGGTCCCCGAAACCCGCCAGATCACCGCCGTAACCCGTCGGGTCTTCACCCGCCAGCAGCAGGCCGCCGGCCTTCACAAAGTCACGCTCAAACTGCATCTCTTTTTTGAGCAGCACGGCTGCGTTCGAATCGGTGCGTTCGCCAACCAGTGCACGGATGGTGAGATAGTCAATGCGCGCGGCCGGCGAAAGCGCGGCCAGCACGCGCGGCTCAAGCGGGGGCCGGCCGGGGATGCTGAGCTCAAACACGGGCAGGGTGGAGGTCACGGCGACGTGATGCGAGACGAGGTCGTGAATCATTTTCTGTACACGCGCGCTTTCAATTTCCAGCGACGCCATGGTTTTGCCAGTGTCCGCCTGCGACGGACAGACATCTGGCTTCTTCCCGGGAACGAATTCGGTATCCACAAACAGCCCATGCTCAAGATCGTCAATGCCGAGAGCGGCAGCCTCGGTGAAGCCGAGGCTGCACAGATGACCGGTGATCTTGAGGCCGTGCGCGTGCGCCGCATCAATGGCGGCCTTCAATTCGGCGCGTGTAATGTGCATGTAGGCCTTGAAGGAGGTCACACCTTCGCTGGCCCAGTAGTTGACCAGCCGCGTCGCGTCGTCGGCGCCCGTAAGCTCATGCATGTTTGGTGTAAAAGATCCCACGCCTTCCAGGTATGGCCCGGTGGTGTACATTGTGGGCCCGGGGGTCTTGCCCTCATCGATCAGTTTTTTCAGACTGATGTCGGTATAAGGTTCAATGCTGCCGGTGGTGCGCAGGGTAGTGACTCCGCAGGCCAGATAAAGCCTCGGAAAACTGAATCCCATTTCGTTATAGAGAAGCACGGGGCCTTCAACCTGGTGCTCGGCAAGCTGGCTCGGATAGAAGAGGTGATCGTGCATGCCAACAAGACCCGGGATCACGGTGCGGCCCCTGAGGTCGAGCACCTTCGCCGCTGAGGGAACGGCCACGGCATCGCCGATGGCCGCAATCCTGCCATGATCAATCAGGATCGTCTGGTCTTCACGCGGTGGTGCGCCGGTACCGTCAATCACCCGGACGTGAACAAGAGCAACAACTGGCGCATCAACGGAAACAAACTCCCGGGTGAGCGGCGAGAGCTTTTGCGGTCCCTGTGCCAGCCCGGCACAGCAAATAGAAATCATCAGCAATATTGCGGAAAGAATAGAACGCATGGTTGCATCCTTCCTGATCTCAAAATGTCTGAATTAGCACGATGGCTGAAGGAATGGATAGTAACACGATCACGAAGGCCGGCGGGCACAAACCAGAGCATCGCAAAGTGGAGAACCGGCACAGACACTCGCATCGTCAGGCCAGCGTTCTCACAATGGAGGAGGGCTCACCCGCGCCAGCAGATCAGCTTCAACTCGGTCATTTCCTCGACGGCATAACGCGGCCCTTCGCGGCCCACACCGCTCAATTTGGTGCCGCCGTAAGGCATCAGGTCAACGCGGAATGAGGGAACGTCGTTCACGATCACACCGCCCACCCGCAGCTTGCGGGCAGCCTCAAAGGCCCTGCCGATGTCGCGCGTGCAAATGCTCGCCTGCAAGCCATACTGGCCGGCGTTGACAGCCTCGATGGCGTCTTCGAGCCGCGAGTAGCGATGGAGAACAACGAGCGGACCAAACGCTTCCTTACAACAGACATCTTCGTCTGCAGGAACGTCCGTCAATACGGCCGGCTCAATGATTGTGCCTCGGCGCGTTCCGCCGGTCAGCAGCCGCGCCCCGCGCGCTACCGCCCGCCTGATCCAGCTTTCAACCCGTTCGGATGCCGCCTCGCTGATCAGCGAAGCGATGTCCGTGCTTTCTTCAAGCGGATGGCCGATCTTGAGCGCCCGCGCGCCAGCCACAAATCGCGCTGTGAAATCCTCGGCAATCGATTCGTGAACGTAGATGTTCTGGAGGGAAATGCAGACCTGCCCGGCAAGCGCATATCCACCCAGGACGCAGCGCGGGACCAGCAGGTCCAGATCGCAGTCCGGTTCAAGAATTACGGACGAGTTAGAACCCATTTCGAGCGTTACTCTCCGCAGTCCGGCCGCGGCGCGGATTTCTCGGCCCACCTCGGGGCTGCCCGTAAAGGTGATCATGGCGATGCGAGGATCGTTCACGATCTGCCGGCCGGTTTCTTCTCCGGACCCCGTCACAACATTGTAAGCTCCAGTGGGCACCCCGGCCTCGATGGCCAGGCGCGCCAGGCGCAGTGCGCTGAGCGGCGTATTCTCAGAAGGCTTGTGGACCACGCTGTTGCCGGCTGCAAGCGCGGGTCCGATTTTGTGAAGCGCAAGGTTCAGGGGGAAGTTGAAAGGCGTGATGGCGGCGATCACACCCAAAGGTTCGCGCACGGTCATTGCCCATCGGCCTTTGCCGGTGGGCGCCGCTTCCATGGGGACTACTTCTCCTTGCAGGTGCCGCGCTGCATCGGCTGAGGCGGCGAGCGTCTGTTGCGAACGCGCCACTTCGCCTCGAGCTTCGCGAATGGTCTTGCCGGTTTCAAGCGTTACCAGCCGCGCAAAGTCCTCCGCATCGCGTTCCAGCAAGCCCTTCAAGCGCTCGATCAATTCGCCGCGTTCATACTGAGACATGGCGGCCATGGTCTCGGCGCCCTTCTGCGCCGCCACTACGGCCCGATCGACTGTTGCGGCGTCGGCATCGTAAACCTCCGCCACCGGCGTGCCGTCGTAAGGAAGGCTGATGGTTCGGGTCTGCGGCGTCTGGACCCAATCATTGCCGATCAGCATCGGAAAGCTTTGTTTCTGGATGGCTGGGATTCCCATAAGCATCTTTCCTTTCTGCCAGCTGCCTTCTGGGGTTTTCCTTTATCGTATCAGGAAGCGGACCAGCTGAAGCAAATCTTTCGATCCGGGGACGCTCACTTTACCGGACGCAAACGGCAGGCATGGAGTCGGTCGCTTTGCGTCGGATACAGAGGCTATACCGGTAGCACAAATTAAGAGAAGAAAGAGCCGGCCAGGGACTTGTGCGACCGCGGCGACACCAATCGGAAGTTTTGTGAGATTCCATTCTTCGCCGGGCCCACGGTTGCAGAACAGCCGTATTTCCGCTAAGATACGCTTCACAAGGAAAGCTCCTGGTGATGTGCTGCTGAGGTAGGGCGCAGCCATGAGATTGCGGCGGGAATGTGATCTGTTCTTAAGACTCCTGGCCTGAAAATTCCCGGCCGGATAAATTCCTGATTTGACGCAATGATAACCCGGAAAATTGGCGACGTTTGCTGGTATGGGTATGACGCGATCGTACGCTCGTTCTCGAAGATTGGAATCGACCCCAATATCCTGACCTTTATCGGCTTTACCATCAATCTTGTCGCTGCCTATCTGTTCGCATACGGGTATTTTCGCTGGGCGGGGGCGACAATCATTTTGGGTGGAGTGTTCGACCTGACGGATGGCCCGGTGGCCCGCAGGACACGACGGGTGACGCCTTTCGGCGGC
>JAJYJL010000749.1 GCA_021789565.1 Acidobacteriota bacterium | reverse complement strand
ACGGGTGAGAAATTCGCGCCGGCCTGCACCCGCCGCTCCGGGCTCCGCAGGCCCTCATTGCCGGTTGTCACAAGGCTGAGCGACATGCAAGCGCAGACCACCGGCCCCTTATCAACGGATCGGGGTGCTTCGGGGAAGCCCGTATGCTGCTACGGCCGCAAAGCCGCCGATGCAATGAAGCTCAAAGGGTTCATCAAGCAGGCTGTCGAGCTCTTTGAGGAAGGCTGCCCACTCCGGCGGTGGTTCAGGTGACATAGCGCAGGCTTTCGGGCCGCAAATCGCTTAGAACATTCCATTGTCTGGCCTGGCGGGAACTGTGCTCCTGGAGCCAGCGCCGTTCGACCTCATTGGGCTCGCGGCCAAAATAATCTTTGCGGGCCAGTTTGCTATCACTGAGCTTTTGCTCAGGGTTCAAGAGGCTGTCATTTCCGCTTGCGGCTCTCGCCAAAGCCACACAAAAACCCATGCGGTTTTGAAGGTTGTTCAGGCGGGCCTGCTGAACAAGCCAATCAAAATCCATATCAGGGTAGTGCGAGACCACCCACGGAAGCCCTTCCGCCACTCGAGCTTCAAGACTTTCCTGCGAAAGGGCAGTGAGCAGGAATCTTGCAGGATTGACCTTCCGCGCCGCAGCACGGAAGTGGGCAAAGCCAGGGTATCCCAGAGAAGCAAGCTGCCTTGCCAGAGAGTCCGGGTCTGCATGTTTTTGAGCTTTGCCCAGGGGGAGCACGGTTGGCCGAAGCTTGTAGAGCTTCATCAGCCTGGGAGCCAGACTTGCGGGGACAGACCTCTTTTCTGCTTCCAGCATGGAGACATACGCCTGCGTCACTCCCAGGTGACGGGCGACGTCCCGTTGAGTCAGTCCAAGCTTCCGTCTTGCAGCCCTTAGATGCAGTTTCATCACACCCAAAATATAACAAAGTATGTTATCGAAGTCAAGAGCGAAAGAGTGAAGTTCTAACACAGAGGGAACAGAGGTTCGCAGCGGGTGTATACTTCTGACCGGCGAGAGACTGAAAGACTAATTCTTAACAATGATAGAAACTGGGAGCGAGGATGGATATCGCTCGAGAAATTCGGAAGGACTATACCCCATTTGTATTTTGGGGGCTCCTTCAGTTCATTCGGTGGACGGATCACTGCTGCCCGCATTGCGACAACGTTTACCGCCGAACGTACTTTCCTGCGTCGGTGTTTCTCGGTAAAGGCAGAAGGATCTGCGCTGTGTGTGGGAAGGTCTTTGACGATGAATCGAGGGAGTGGCCGGAGTTGCGGAACGGGCAAAAGTTCCGGTACTTGCTCCCGCCTGGGGTGCTCGGTCTATCCGGAGGCGTCCTCCTTTCCGCCGCGATTGCGCTGGTTCTTGCTTCGCGAGATCAGGCCGCGTGGGTTTTCGAGGCATTCATTCTGGTTTTTTCTCTGGGAACCGCTACCATCCCTGCGCTTGTCTGGACCGCGATCCGCTTACCGTCGATTCGCCGTTCGACCCGGCGCTACAGGGCAGCGGCCGGAAGAGCGGACCTACAGCTTTGAGGTTCGCGGGCTTTCAGCGGTCAGCGATCATCTTTCATAACCCATAACCCAGAATTCGTAACTCGTAATTTGTAATTCGTAATTTCCGCTCGTCCCTCGTCCCTCACCACTTGTCACTTTTGTTTTCATCCTTCTTAGTGTTAATCTTCCCTTTTCCAAAATCTCAATAATGGATGGGGCTCTTATGCGACGACTGACATTGCTTCCAGGCCTGATGATGGCGATAATCGTAATCGCCATGCCGATGAATGCACAGCATTACACCAGCCACGGGGACCGCAGCCAGGCGCGGTCGATGGTGATCTCGCCACTGGGCATTGTGGCCACCAGCCAGACTCTGGCCTCGCAGGCCGGAGCGCAGGTCCTGGCGCGGGGCGGCTCCGCCGTGGATGCGGCGATTGCGGCCGACGCGGCCATGGGCGTGGTCGAGCCCATGAACGACGGCATCGGCGGCGACATGTTCTCCATCATCTACGATGCGAAGACGGGCAAGCTGGCGGGGATCAACGCCAGCGGCTGGGCGCCTGAAAAGCTGACGGTTGATTTCCTCAAGAAAAAGGGCTACACCAGCATGCCGCAGGAGGGCGTCTACAGCATTACCGTGCCCGGAGCGGTGGATGGCTGGGCCAAAATGCACGCGAAATACGGCCGCCTGCCCTGGGCGGAGTTGTTCAAGCCCGCCATCTATTTTGCCGAGCACGGCTATCCGGTGACCGAACTGATTGACTCCTACTGGAAAGGCGGGCAGAAGCTGCTCGAAACCAACGCCAACGCCCGGAGCGTGTTTCTGCCCAACGGCCGGCCGCCCGAAATTGGTGAAGTTTTTCGCAATCCCGGATACGCGCGCGCCCTGGAACTGATTGCGAAGCAGGGCCGCGACGCCTTCTACAACGGCCCCATCGGCGAGGCGATTGTGAGGACGGTGGACCGGTTGGGCGGCGTGATGTCGCTTTCTGACTTCAGCGAGTATCAGGCGCAGTGGGTCGATCCCATTTCAACCACTTATCGCGGCTGGAAAGTCTACGAGCTGCCGCCCAACGGCCAGGGACTGGCAGCGCTCGAGATGCTGAACATTATGGAGCACTACCCGCTGCCCCAGTGGGGATTCTTCAGCGTGGACGGGCTGCACGTGAAGATGGAGGCCCAGCGGCTGGCCTACGCCGATTTGCGGCGCTACGTGGGCGATCCGAAGTTTTCCAAAATTCCCGTGGAAGGGCTCATCTCAAAAGCCTACGCGGCCAAACGCGCCGCCAGAATCGACATGGACCGCGCCCACTGCGACGAACCGCCGGGCTCTCACTCCGAGCTCGAGGGCGCGCATGACACCATCTATCTCTCGGTGGTGGACAAGGATGGCAACATCGTGTCGCTGATCCACAGCCTGTTTAACGGCTTCGGGTCCGGCGTGGTGTCGGACGATTACGGAATTCCGTTGCAGAACCGCGGCGGCCTGTTCGTTTTCGAGGCGGGGCATCCCGATGAACTGAAGCCGCACAAGCGCCCCTACCACACCATCATTCCCGCCTTTATGGAGAAGGGCGACGTCCACATCGGCTTCGGCATTATGGGCGGATTTAACCAGCCGCAGGCCCACGCGCAGTTTGTGTCGGACGTGGTGGACTACGGCATGAACATCCAGGCGGCGCTGGAAGCTCCGCGGTTTACCAAGCTGGAATGGGGCGGCTGCGATTTCCTGATTGAAGACCGCTTCCCACCGTTCATCTATCAGGGCCTGGACCAGAAAGGCCACGTGCTCATCATGCGCGGCGCCTACGCTTCGTCCATGGGCGGCGGCCAGGCCGTTCTGCACAATTCCACCACCGGGATCAACTACGGCGCCTCCTCACCCCGCAAAGACGGCGCCGCCGTCCCCGAGCCCGCACCGTATTTTGAATCTGGTAAGAAGTAGGAGCTGAGCTTTCGCAGGCATCGCGATACGCGCCACGTCTGCGCCGACCCCTTGCGGAATTGCCGGGAATTCTTCCCCGAAAAGAGAGACGCAGAGCTATCCCGCACGGCGGAACAACTCTGCGTTCAAGTTCGATTCCGAATTGAATTAACGGCCGTGGCCGCCGCCGACACCGGCGGGAGGTCCACCTGCATGTCCCATGCCGGCGCCCATGCCGGGTCCGCCCATAGGAGCGTTTCCAGCACCGACACCGCCCATGCCTCCGGAACGGCCCATGCCTCCAGCCTGCCCAAAGCCTGGCCGATTCGCCTGGCCCATCGCCTGCTGCTGTGCGTGCAACTGGCTGAGGTGGCTCAGCGCCGTCTGCTGTCCCGTCTGGGAGACATCAATGGCGTGTTGAATGTGAGGGACCGCCTGTGAGGGAACCTTGCTGAGCAGGCCGTTCAGCACATCAATGTGCTTCTGGGTGGCCGACTGCACACGATTGTAGGCGTCCTGCTGCTGTGACGGCGTACCCTGGATGCCGCCGTGGCTGATGGCCGTGTCCAGGCCTTGCATACTGCGATCGTAGTTCTGGATGGCCGTATCCAGACCCTGTGCGTCTCCTGCCTTGGCGCTCTTTTTGGCCTGATTAATATATTGCTTGTTTTGCTTCAACTGCTGCTTGACCTGTTTAAGGGTCAACGTAGCCGGGTTACTTCCTGACTGCTGCGCAACCGCCCCTGCCGGGGCTAAAAGCAGCGCGCAAGCAAGCGTTAGAGAACCAAATAGAACGAGTTGAATTGAGTGTTTCAAGTTTGCCTCCTTCCGAATAACGCGTCCCCGGATGGGATTTTCTATCCTGGCCGGTTATGAAGCGGCGTTGTTATTGTTCAGCCCCATAATCGGACATCCGCCGCCAGCATCTCCGCCTTCGGTCGGCGGATAAGACCCTTCCCTTCGTCGGTTAACATACCATTCGAAATCTATGCAATAGTACTTTAGTGTGATGCATCCGCGGAGATTCAGGGCTAATACTATATATAATATATTGAAAACAATACAGATATATGCTTATGGAACCAAGGTATACTTCCCAGCTAGTTACTAAGTGATTTATAATCCGCGGCTGATGGGGGAGGGGCTTTCATCGCAACTGCGCGCCAGTGGCGTGGCAAGTAACTTGGAGGTAATTCTATGCCGGGAAAGTTGTCCCTTCTCTTCACCAGACTTACAGATTCAGCCAAACGGACCCATTTCATACTCATAGCGGGAGGCCTTGCGCTTCTTGCGGCACCAGCATTCTTCCTAACTTCCTGCGGCGGTTCGAACGCGAGCGTACCGCCCCCGCCGGTTCCGCAGATTCAAAACGTCAACTCTTCAACCGATCCTTCCAGTCCCGTGGGCCTGCCGATTGAAATCAACGGCAGCGGTTTTCAGGCTTCGCCCGGAAAGGTAGTCTTCTCCCAGTCCTCGTCGGGAATCACGGCCACGGTTACGCCGAATGCGGGCGGGTGGTCGAGCACGGGCATTGCCGTTACTGTACCCGACGGCGACGGCACCAATAAATTTGCCGTGCCCGGCACCGTGACCGTGGCAGTCAAAACCAGCGGAGGGACGAGCAATACGAAGGACCTGACCCTGATTCAGACGCTCACCTTTGACGTGAACAACGTCCAGTGGACCAGCACATCGGCAGCGCT
>JAJYJL010000748.1 GCA_021789565.1 Acidobacteriota bacterium | reverse complement strand
ATCAGCAATCTGGCCGATCTTTACCGGACCCAACACCGCATCCAGGATGCGCAGCAACTTCTTGAGACCGCATTGAAGCGGCTGCCCGATGACCCCCAACTGAATTACAAGCTGGGAATGATTTTTCCGGCGCAGGGCCAGAACGGTGAGGCGGAGACCTACCTTGAGCGGGCCGTTCACCTGCAGCCGGAAAACGCCGAGGCGCTCGACAACCTGGGCGTGGTTTATGCCCTGACCGGCCAGTTAGATCGAGCGGCTGAGGCTTTTTCCCAGTGCATCCAGAGAGCACCGAAGTTTGACCAGCCTTATCTGAACCTCGCGCGGGTAGACATCAGTATGGGCAAACGCGCAGAAGCCACGGAAGTACTAAAAGCATTGTTGGCGCAGATTCCGGGGCATCAGCTTGCGCAACAGTATTTGCGGCAACTCCAGCAATAGCATTGCACCGGGCAGCGCGCGGCTTGTCTGTTTTTGTCCCTTCTGCGAAAATTGTTTCAGGAACTGACAATGTGGGATGCCCCGTTCATGTGTCCATCCAAACGTTCCCGGCAAAACCATCTGCACGGACTGCGGCGGCCTCGCTTCGGAATTGGGAAAGCAAGCCTGGGGCTGTCGCTGCTGATTTCAGCCGGGCTCTATGCCGGGGCAGCCGGTATCATTTCCGGTACAGTAAGGACTAAATCGGGCGCACCCATTCCACACACGAAGGTAATTGCCCGGGCATCGGGCGGGCAAGAGGTCACGTCCGTTTATACCGACGACCAGGGGCGGTTCCGATTCCCGCCGGTCGAACCTGGGACGTACAGGGTGGAAGTCAAATTTGCCGGACAGATGGGAACCACTGTAAGAACCGTGGAAGTCAAGGCCGGGAAAACAGTCGAACTGAATTTTATTGCAGGCGCCGCCCAAGTAGAGACCGCGAGCAAGGCCAGCTCGCTTGGTCCTGTCACTTTTTACAACCAGCCGGACTTCAAACAGGGGCGACTGCAAAATCCATCGGGAGGCGGCGGCTACAGCAATGCGGCTTCCGCGCAGGCCGTCAAAATGCTGCAGCAATACCTTGCTGCTCCAAAATCGCCAGCGGTTGCGGGCAGCCCAGAAGGAAAAGGAAACGCGAGCGCTCCCGTGAATTCCCGGGAAGCGAAACTGGAACGGTCAGGAAGCGCGCTGCTGGCGCAAAAGGATTATGCGCAGGCCACAACCGTTTTTGAGAAGGCAACGGCCCGTTACCCGCGTTCGGGACGTTTGCAAATGGGTCTTGGCCTGTCGCTTTACGGTGCCGGAAAATATCCGGCAGCAGTGAGTGCTCTCTCTGAAGCGGCCCGCCTGGCACCCGGCGATTCCGCACCGATCGTCATGCTTGCAGAGGCATTACAGTTTGCGCCCGATGCAGCAGCGGCGAGCGTGGTTAAACAATTTTCGGACCTTCACCCCGGGAACGCGCAAGGCCATTATGCTTATGGACTCTCTCTGTGGAACCATTTTCGCGCGAACCACAACTCAACAATTCTTGCAAATGCCCAGGCTGAATTCGAGAAAGCCGTTGCGTTAGACCCGAACGATGCGGCTTCGCACCTGCAACTGGGAATGATCTATGATGAGCAAAAGTCCACCGAGCGCGCCGCGAGCGAATACGTCGCAGCCATCCGCTTGAACTCCCAACTCGCTACCGCCCATTACCGCCTGGCACAGGATTATGAGCGTCTGGGCGAGAAGGAAAAGGCCGCGGCTGAACTTGCACTGTATGAAAAATTGCGCGGACATGCTTCTCCTTGAGAAAGATCAGCGGCTTAGATTTTGGGGGTTGCAATTCTGCGATGAAAGAAGGGCGTTGTCCTCTACGAATCGTCCCCGTAGTCAGCCCCATTCAGGAAATCAACCGAGTCCACGTTTTTATCAATTCGATCGAGGACATAATTATCCCGCGGCGGCTTCAATGTTGCGGACTGCGCCGAAGGGTGCTCACAAGGCGTCCTGAGTTCGGCTGTTTTCAGGCCCATCTGATTGAGCAAGCCGTTCATGTCAATGGAACTGTCGGATTGAGTGTTGTGCGGCAGGAAGGGGGAGATCGCCAACGCCTCATTGTGTCCTTCAAACCAGGCCAGGAAAGACGCTTGCTTTGCTCCGGATAACCGCTGCTGGTCAACCCACGTCAGGAAAGCTCCCATGTCCGCGTCAATCAGCGACCCCATCAGATCAGGTTCGGGGTTCGAATCCTTACCGGAGAGGAGTTCATTCATGGGACGCTGGCGCTGGCGAGGCGTGAAACGCGCCACGATCGTGAGCGGCTGGGCGCGCCGCAGGACTTCACGCGCTGTCCATTGCACAAACGTTGTGCTGAAAATCTGCGTCCCCTGTCCCTGAGTGAAGATGGCGGTTTCGAGATGGCCCAGAACTTCATCCTCGGGCTTTCCGCTCAATCCAACTTCTTCCGGCCGAATTTTGAAAAGCAAGCTGGTCAATGCTTCCGGCCCGCTGATCCCTCCATTGATGGCCCTGGTAATCTTCTGCAGAATCGCCGTGCGAACAGGCTTCAGAGCGGTGTAGGAAACCGTAATCAGGGGATTGTTCGGGAGGGTCTCTGGCGGGCCGCCATCGATATACCAGTGGCCAAAAGGAACCGCATGAGCCACCGCGCGTGCCGCGGCTACATCCAGCAGGATGCGTAGTCCATTTGACGGATTAACCTGCGTAAAATACGTGCCGTAGGGCCTGAGCTTGCGGAAGAGCGGGTAATGGTTCTCTTTCACTCCGTTTCCGACGAGGACAATCCCGAGGCGCGGTGCCGCTAGTCGCTCCGGTGGCAGCGAGGCGTTAACCGTATCCATAAACTTCTCTGCCGCGGCGCGGAAAGGGTCAATCTGGTGTGTCGCCCAGAGATAAGCGGAGAGCTGCTGGGAGAAGTTTCCGGGAGAATTCACCCAGTCAAATCGTTCAAGATGTGGCGAAAGCTTCAGTTGCTCGAATCCGGACACCAGAGCGATCATTTGCTCCCTGGAGCGCGAAGAAAGATAGGAAATCTGATGGTCAATCTCCCGGCGTTCGGCCGGGAATTTCCAGTCGTATTGTTCAAGCTGCTGGAGGATAAGCGGAGCGAAGGCCAACGGAAGTTGGCGGAACAGTTCAATGTGACCGACGGCCACCTGTCTTGCCAGCGGCGGGTAGCCCTTGAACTGTTCGGGTCTGATCTCCGAAGGAAGCATGGCCTCTAGGAAACCTCCTTGATCGGCGCGCCGGTACTCCTCGCTGTTGAGAATCCCAGCAACGCGCCCAGCGTAGGAACAAGGTCCACGGGTTCCACCGGACTCTCCACCACGGTGTTCTGGCGCACTCCCGGACCCAGCACCATCATCCACGTTGTGCGTGAAAGGGCATCGCCCGTGCGATGGTGCTGGAAGCCGTTACCGCCCGCATCCAGGTCTGAGTCGCGGCCGAAATCCGGCAGGATAAACATCGTCGTCTTGCCGGCATATTCGGGATGGCTCTGAATTTCGTTCCAGATTTCAGCGCAAAGCCGGTCCGTGCGCTGGATCCCATCGATATAAAGCGAAAAGGAGCCTGAATGGGCGACGTCCATGTCATGCAAAGTAATCCAGAGCAGGCTTGGTGCGTATAGCCGCATCAGCTGGCGGGCAATATATACCGAAAGTTCATCGGGGCTTGAAAGTGTCAGCGCATGGGCAACAAAATCAGAAACGGAAAGCTTCAGCAGTTCCGAAAACTGGTGAAGGTCGAACTCATTCCCTCTCACTTCCGGCGCCAGCAGCGGGGTCTCATAATTGTCCACCAGCAGGTGTTCGTAGCGGGCATCACTCGTCGAGGAGAGGGCTTTCTTCAGCAGCCTTTTTGGCAGAATAACGTTGGCTGCGTAGTTCGGCCCGAATGAGCGGGCGTCGCTGCCCCCAATGCGGTTGAAGCCATTGGCAGGCGCTACAACCCAGGCGTCATGAAGGGGGCGCTTCAAACCCTTGCGGAAATACTCAAAGATCGTTGGGTTGCCCGGAGGAACTGCGGCGAAGTTATCGAAAGTTTCGTACGCTCCCGTTGCCAGGCTGGCTGTTGCAACGTAGTGCCCGAGAATGCCCCGGTTGATGACCCGCGTGAAAAACGTGGATTGCGGAATAAGTTCCTTGAGAAGGTGCGGAATATTTTTCTGGCCTTCAGGCATGAAGGTTTCTTCATCGCGGCAGCCTCCACCAAAAGTCACCACGACGGCTTTATGCTTGAGCGGCTTGGGAGAAGCAATCGCGTGCACCGGCGAAAGTCCAACCAGAGTCGCAGCCGCCGTTGCGCCTGTCACCATCCTCAGAAAGTCGCGCCGGTTGCAGGAAACGGCTTCCGCGACAGCAAGAGGGCTCAGGTGATTCACCTTTGGCAAGAACGATGAACGCATAAAACTACTTGCCCCTTATCAAGGTCCAAATCAGGCAGACGCCCCGAAAAGAACAACTTTCTAGCGTTGAATCAACTCAACGCAGTTTCAACTCCTGAAAATCTGTGCCCCATCGGCCTGAATGGCCGTTAGAAACCGCACCGCAAAAATAATCCTCGCCGGATCATTCCTCGCCAGCAGGAAAACCCACTGTGGACCGGCGAACTCTCATTATAGTTCGCTATTCTAACACCGGAATTTCGCAGGTTCTATCTGGAACATGCGGATTTGTGCCGCAGATGGTTCGATCGCTAGATGCTTTACGGTTTTCGGCCTTTTCCTGCTGCCCCGGACGGGTAGAACCCCAAGAAAAAGGCAGAGGTGCACCATCGCGCACCCCTGCCGGCCAACCGGACTAGAAGTAGAGTTTTAAAGCGAATTGGATCTGCCGTGGATCGTTGAAGGGGAAATGTGTTGATCCAATTCTGCCAAAGTTCGAGCTTGTGAAGTCTGTAGACCCAGGGATTGAAACCACACCGTTGCCACCAAAGCCCGGGGCGTTAAACGTCGGGTGGTTCACGATGTTAAAGAATTCACTTCGGAACTGGAGGTTGTACCTGTCCGAGATGCGGAAGTTCTTGAACAATGAGAAATCAAAGGTGGCAAGGCCTGGTCCGGTAACCTGCCCACGCTCTCCACCTAACAGCGCCAAGCCCGTCATCCCCTGAATGCAACCGGACGGCGTGGTGGTTCCGGGCTTG
>JAJYJL010000747.1 GCA_021789565.1 Acidobacteriota bacterium | reverse complement strand
GTGAGGATTCAAACGGCGGCCGGCCTTGGTGGCCACATAAATCGTCTCCTGCCGCTCTTTGCGCAGGCGCGCCACCAGCTTTTCGCTATGCCCCATGCCGTAAACGTCCGCCGTGTCGATAAAGTTCACACCCAGATCAATGGCGCGGTGCAGCGCGGCCAGTGACTCGTCATCTTTAACCGGCCCCCAGAATGAGCCAATAGCCCAGGCGCCAAAGCTGATACTCGAAACCTTCCATCCGGTTCGACCCAGTTCACGATATTCCATTCACATCCTCCGTTTTTGATGGGAATTATGTTAGCACGCCGGCCGATGATGGCCGCACGGAGACGCCGGGTTGGGCGCACGCCAGCCAGCGTTCGGCTGGTTTGGATTTCGAGAGGAGGGACAGCGAAGCGGAGATTTTTGCTCTTGACATTGATATAGTACACTAGTACACTAGCTGACGATATGAAAGAGGCTCGATCCCTTTCGCAACCACCGTTTCAGTTTCGCCTGGATACCCGGAGCGGCGTTCCCGTCTACCGCCAAATCATTGACCAGGTGCAGGCCGGGATCGCCACGGGATCTTTGCCGCCCGGCCATCAGCTTCCTACTGTGCGGCAGGTAGCGGTGGATTTAGCCATCAATCCGAACACGGTTTTGCGGGCTTATCGCGAGCTTGAGATTCGGGGTGTACTCGAAACCCAGCAGGGCACCGGCACATTTATTGCGCAGCGACAGGTGGCGGCAGACCACTCCGAACGGCGGCGCCAGCTTGAGCAGTTAGTTGCTGAGTTTGTGGCGCGCGCGGGGGCCGGAGGTTTCACGGTTCAGGAATTGACGGAGGCCTTGCTTGATCGCTATCCCGCTTCAGGGAGGAGGAGGTAGAAATGAAAATAAAACTTGATCAGGTGAGTTCGGTGGGCGCGGCTCTTTTCGTGGTGTGCGCCCTTGCCGGAGGTATTACGACTTCGCTGATTGGCCATTGGGCCCCGCTGGTTGCCGGACTTCTTGCAGGGCTCTACTTGATGTTTGCGGTCAAGGTGGTTCAGCAATGGGAAAAGGTCGCCTTGCTGCGGTTTGGCCGTTACATTGGCCTGCGGGGCCCGGGAATGTTTACCATAGTCCCCATTGTGGACAGCCTTAGCCGTTACGTGGATCAGCGCGTGCGCGTCTCGAAAGTAACGGCAGAATCGGCACTCACGCGCGACACGGTGCCCGTAAATGTGGACGCCATTGTTTTCTGGCTGGTGTGGAACGCCGAGAAATCGATTCTTGAGGTGGAAAATTTCACGGACGCCATCACCATGAGCGCCCAAACTGCATTGCGGGAATCCATAGGGCGTCATGAGCTGGCCCAGATGGTGACAGAGCGTGAAACGCTGGGCCACGAATTGCAGCACATTCTGGATGAAAAGACCAACCCCTGGGGCATTACCGTGCAGTCGGTGGAAATCCGCGATGTCCACATACCGCAGGCTTTGGAAGATGCCATGTCGCGACAGGCGCAGGCGGAGCGCGAGTGGCAGGCCCGCAACACGCTGGGCCAGGCGGAGACGGAAATTGCGGCAAAGTTTGAGCAAGCTGCCAAGGTTTACGCCGGCAATCCGGTGGCCTTGCACCTGCGCGCCATGAACATGCTTTACGAGGCGATCAAGGAAAGAGGCTCGATGGTGATCGTCCCCTCGTCTGTAGTTGAAACTATGGGGCTGGGCGGGATGCTGGGCACTACGGCGCTGGCCAAAGGCCAGTGAAGCGCGCCGCAAGGGCGGAGGCAAGTGCACGGATGGAAAACCAGCCTTTCAACAAAGATACGAGAAGAGGCGAGCGCGCAATCCGGCGGCTTGGAACGATCATTGTGATTTGCAGATCCCCGGCTTCAAGTGAAGCTCGGTTTAAACATCCCAAACCAACCTTTACCGCGCGGGAAAACAGGCGCGGTTGGAAGGAACTCAAATGTAGCAGGTGGAGACGATTCCTGGCCGAGACCTGTGTGGATATAATTCTTAAAAAGCGGACCTGTGGAGACAAAGTTTGGAGGCTATGGAGTTGAACACGTTTCACTGCTCACACACGGCTGGCTTGCCGCCAATGCCCTGCACTGGTCAAGCAGTCCCGCCAGGGCCTCACTTTGCGATGGAGGTGCATTGCACATACTTTGTTCGAGGCATGGTATCGCTTCCATGTATCTTCCAAAATTCGTCAAAAGGATTCCCATCTTGAGAGCAGCCTGGGCGTTGCCGGGCTCCATTTCGAGTGCTCGGCTAAGGCCCATCTCCGCCTGCTGATAATCCTGGGAAGCCAGCCGGGCAGTGGCCCAGTCCATCCAGAGGTCGCTACTTGGTTGGATCCTAAGCGCCTGCATGTAGAGGACCGAAGCCTCTTCGAATTTTCCCTCGTTAAACCTCTCGATGGCTTCCTGGCGTATTTGGTCAAGAGCTTCGGGGCCGCTTTGAGGCTCACTTTTTGCCAGAGTATTCCTTGCAACATCCAGCACAGAGTCGCTCTTATCATAGAGCGCTGCGATCACAGGATAGTGTCTCATCTCATCCAGGGGTATCTGGCGGGACAGGATCAGAGCCAATAGGGCGGCAGCTCGCGAGTCGTCAATTTCCTCAGAGCATCCCATCTCGCTGACAATCTGCTGCCGCCAAGCCCGATTTTCAGAAGAGAGCGTCACGATGAAGTCAGATAATGATTGAACTTTTTCCGGCAGAGTCAGCGAGGATTCACAGACAACCCGCCAAACATCAGCCACAAGCAGCGTGTAGGGAGTATTGGATAGAGGAGCAGGGCTTTGAAAGATCAGTGAATAATCCTCGGAGGTTTTGGCCTTCAGGACACGATAGTTAAACAGGCGCTCGGGCCTCTTCACAAAATTCCCCATCAGCAGAAGATGAGCAAGCAGCGTTACGTCATAACCGAAGCGTCCCTGCCCCAGCGGCAGCCGTAGCACGGCATCACGCCGTATCAGGCCGTAAATCGCGAACCAGCCCATGCGGCGGATTAGCTCATGAAACCGTCGCACTGGCGGCATCGAAAGAGTTTCGATGTTGGAGTAGTTTGCATATTCGGTGTAGGGAGATCCCTGTCCATCCAGAAAATTTATCTCCGTGCAGCACAACACTGTGTCAGAGTGCGACTCCAGCTCCTCGACACATCGGCGCACATAATCCGGAGCCCAAAAATCGTCGTGCGCGGCCCACATGAAGTAAATGCCCTTTGACTGCCGTGCCACAAATTCGAAGTTTGCAGGCGCGCCGAGATTGATATTCTGCCTGAAGTACCGGATGCGGCCGTCTAGTGCCAGAAATTCGCGGCAAATCCCTTCAGTCCCATCTTGTGAGGCGTTGTCAGAAACGATGAGCTCAAAATTTGTGTAGTCCTGCCGTAAGAGTGAATCCAGGGCTTGACGCAGGTATAGATCGCCGTTGTAGACCGGCAATCCGATGCTGACCAAGGGATGTTCCATAAGCTTAATGCCTGGCTTGATTGGCAATGAGGAAATTCATTTTCCGTTGCCGTCGTTGTGAGGTGCCCGGGCAGGCGATGATACGGTTCGCAGAACAAACGCGCCCGGCCAGTACGTGACGCGGTCTGATACCCATCCCTCATTAAAAAGGAATTCCGGCTCCTGGATGCGAAACTCTGGATGCCGCTTCACAAACTCAAGAGCGGCCTCGCGGGGATTATTCCACGTCCAATCGGAGGAGGTTCGAGGCGCGCCTGCGATCTGCCCCATGATCCCATCCATCGCTACCAGATAGCTCGCTTCAGAAACCAGCGGCGCGTAAGATTCCAGTTCGCTGAGCACATGAGCCCTGGTGTGGCACGAATCGAGCAAAACCATCACCTTCTCACCTGTTTTCACTTGAGCCCTGACCGATGAGACGACTGCCGGATCGGTGGAACTGCCTTCGATCAGAGTTATGTAGGGAGCCAGAAAATGGCTTTCAATCGCGTTGCGGTTGTGCGGGCGGATCTCGACGTCAATGCCGATGACGCGCCCGCTACCCATCGCCTTGCACAACGACGCATATAAAATGAGAGAACCACCGTGGGCCACGCCAGTCTCAATGATCACGTCAGGCTTCACCGTGAAAATAACTTCCTGCAGTCTCAGGACGTCTTCGGGCAGTTGGATGATGGGCCTGCCCAGCCAGGTGAAGCTGTAAACATACTTTGAGTCCCAGCCCGCCCGCAGCCATAGCCGGCTGAGTATTCGAAACGCCTCAGGACTGCCAATAGAATACTCTGCCTGTTTGCCTTGTTCATCCTGCACCAAGATGCGATCGCCGTTGACCGTAATCATGCTGTCACCACGGGTTCGTCGTGCGCTGCTGCCTCCTGAAGCCAGCGGAAATCATCGCCGTGCAGAAGGCGCGCAATTTCATCTTTTGCCAAGGCCGGCAGTATTTCGATCTTATGCTCCTGAATCTCCAGGTATGCGCACTCATAGGGCGGATACCAGAAAGCGCGCGCGTAACGGTCCACCACTTCCGGACCGGCGTCGGCCGGAACTCGTTTCGCCGGGTCCAGCGAATCGTGGTGGCGGGATATCTGAAGGTCCGTCCGGTCCCCACGTCGATGCCCCGATCCAACGTGCCGGTGCCGCGGCAGTTGCCTCCACCCACGATGTTGGCCAGATTCAGTTGTCCCCGCGGACTCGAGGGCCGGCTGGGCGAGGGCAGTGCGCTTAGGCGCATGACTTATGCTTTTGTGCAGACCTTTGTGACTCACACCGACGATGGTCGCCAAACTTTCAACTACGGGGGCTGGATCGGGCGCGCCTTAGGCGCTTCGATGACGTACATCTATTATCCCGAGCCCAGTCGCAACGGAGGAGTTGTTTTGCGAACATTCGGCACGTCGCTCGGCGGCCTGACGGCGTACGACGAATTCCGTGAGTTTTTGCCGCGCGCGATTTTTACCAAGCTGGATATTTTTCGCTGAGCAATTATGAAGAAACTGAGAGTTGAGATTGCAGCCCATCGGCAACGGCCATCGTGGCGATCAACGGGATTGGACGAATGTTGACACGGCATTCCATGCAACTTCAGTCATTGCGGCCTAATCTTAGCGATGATAGACAAAATTTGTTGAGGACCGGTTTCTTTCTATTGACTCGTTTTTACTGGCTTTTAGCGATAAGC
>JAJYJL010000746.1 GCA_021789565.1 Acidobacteriota bacterium | reverse complement strand
CTCGATGTGCGGCAGTTGGTGGCCGTTCGAATCGGACATGGGCAGGTTCACCAGTTGACCGGCGTGGAGCAGCTGGTTATACATCTCGGTGCCGGGGTAACCGTGGGCAATTGAAACCTGAATGGTTTCAGTGTCCAGTTCTCTGGCAAAGTCGATTGTGCGCTGGATGGTTTCGGGGGTTTCTCCCGGCAACCCGATGATGAAATCGCCGTGAATCGCGATGCCGACTTTCTTGCAGTTCTTTGCGAACCTTCGGCCCATTTCAGCCGTGGCACCCTTCTTGATGTTTTTCAGGATCTGGTCGTCACCGGATTCAAAGCCCACGATAAACAGGCGGGCGCCGCCGTCGGCCATGGCCTTCAAAGTTTCGTAGTCGCTATGGACACGTGCTGTGCTGGACCAGCGGAAGCCCAGCGGCTTGAACTTCTTTGAAAGTTCAATTGCCCGGTCTTTGCGGATGTTGAAGGTGTCATCGTCGAAGAAAAATTCCTTCGCTTGCGGAAACAACTTGAGCGCACCGCGGATCTCGCTGACCACATTATCGACGGAACGCGTACGCCAGGCATGGCCGGAAAGGGTCTGCGGCCACAGGCAGAAAGTGCAAAGCGCAGGACATCCGCGCGAGGAATAAAACGAGACAAAAGGATGGAGCAGGAACGGAACATTGTAATTTTCAATGGTCAGATTGCGCTTGTAAACTTCTGTGGCAAAGGGCAGGCGGTCAAGGTCTTCGGTCTGGAGTTCCTTGCGCGGCGGGTTATGGACGATCTTGCCGTCCTTGCGGTAGCTGGCACCCAGGATCTCAGTGAGCGGCTTGCCCTGTGCGAACTCAACCACGGCAAAGTCAAACTCGCCACGAACGATAAAATCAATATCTTCGCTGGCCATCAAGCTCTCGTCTGGTTTCACCTGCACGGGCGGGCCCACAAAGGCTACTTTCAGGCTCGGCTTCGCTGCTTTCATGTTGCGGACCAGCTTGAGGTCATTTTCAAACCCTACTGCGGAAGTGAACAGGACCACAAATTCGTAATCTTTGGAGATTTCGACGGTCTGCTGGGGCGTGACTTTGTGCGGAGGCGCGTCAAGCAGGCGGCTGCCCGGCAACATCCCTGCGGGATATGTCAGCCAGACGGGATACCAGTACGACTCAATCTCACGCGTGGCCGGCCATCTCGAGCTTGCACCACCGTCAAACTTTTCAAAGCTCGGAGGATTCAGCAAGAGCGTCTTCAAAACAGACTCCATACACACTCCCTTCTATAGATGACTGGGTATCGCAAACTGCTGTCGTAATCCCGCCTGTCGAGGTTATTGTACACGAAAGACTTAACTTCATTCGAATTTACTTGCATCGAAACGGGTTATTAGCGACCCTGCAATCCGACGATTAAGTTTACCCCCGAGCGCTAAGGCCGGCCATCTACTTCCAGACCGAAAACCCTTTGTCTCATTTCCCTGCCCGGTTAATTTGAGTCCAGACGCCTAAGGGCATTCTGGGCTGGCTGGTCGTCCGGACTCAGCCTGAGGGCAGAACGGTACTGGTCAATGGCCTGCTGCTTCTTTCCCCACATCTCGTAAATCCTTCCCAGCCAATCGTGGGCCGAGGCGTGGGGTGGAAAGTCATCACGCCGCGGCGTCTTCGCCAGGTAGGACTTGAGATCCTGTTCGGCCTTGGGGAGGTCCTGGCGCTTCATAACGTTCGCAACAGCGCGGTAATAATCAACGCGAGGATCGTTTGGCACAATCAGGGACACTTCCCGGACGGTGGCTTCGATTTCGACCGGTTTCTGGTCCGCCTCATAGAAGTCGGCAACCTGGAAATAGGCTTCAGGCTCCGCCGGCTTTGAATTCAGCACCTTGCGGTACTCATTTGCGGCAAGCCCCGGTTCGTTCAAGTTCCGCCAATAGATCGCACGCGCCAAGTCGCCTTCTGTAGTGTTCCGGGAGGAAATCGCCTCCACCTGTGCCCAAGCTTTGTCCTTGCTTCCGCCCAGAATCCAGGGGGCCTCAAGGTAAAATTCCATCAAATCGCGCCGGGCAGGCAGGTTATCCGGATCCAGTTGTACAGACTTTTGATATTCCAGCTTGGCCTTTCGGGCGAGCCAAAAGCTGCGATCCATATCGGCCTTCATGCCATATGAACGCGCAAGCCAGAAGTGCGATTCCGAACAATCAGGCGACAACTGAACAGCGCGTTCGGCAAATGTAACAGCCTTGTCATAGTTTCCAAGGTCCAGAAACGAACGCGCCAGCCACAAAATTGCCTGAGCATTGTTGGGGTTCTTTGCAACTTCCTGCTGGAGAACAGATGCAGCCTCGGAGTACTTTCCTGCATCAAGATCATTGGCAATTGCGGGGCGTGCAGGGCAAGGACTGGCCGCGCCACCCGATGCCCATCCCTGGGAACAAAGGGCCAGGGTGCAAAGCATTGCTCCAAGAATCTGTTTTTTCAGAGATCTCATAGGCTAAAAGACTAACTGGCAGGAACTATGAGGCGGCTTGCCGCGGGCCTCCATTGTGGAAAGAGTCCATAAACTCGACATTCTAGCAAAAATTTCTCCCAAACGCCTAGAGAGTAATTCCGGGGCCGGTAAAACACGCTCGTAAATATGATGCATCGTTTCGGCAGATGGCAACATCAATATCACGAGAGTTTTAGGTCACAATGAGGACACGCCAAGTCAACAGGCAACATGGACTAAGTCTCCCCTTATCTTGACGGTGGGAACAGACCATGAGAGGATTAGGTTTACAGGGCGTGTTGCAGGAAAGGATGATGATTAAGAGTATGAACGTGAATACTCACGTTGAGACCCCGGTTTGTACGGAGCCGGGAACGCTTCTACTGATGCGTCCAAGGGGCTTTTGCGCGGGCGTTATCCGTGCCATTGACGTCGTGCGTATGGTCCTGGAGAAACTAGGTCCTCCAGTTTATGTGCGCAGAGAGATTGTCCATAATCGGTATGTCGTGGACGAACTCGCAAGCCAGGGGGCGGTCTTCGTGGAAAACCTGGAAGAGGTACCAACCGGGGCCGTTGTTATTTTTAGCGCCCACGGAGTATCTCCGGCAGTCCGGGAAGAGGCACACGCACGTCAGCTTCGCATCATTGATGCCACGTGTCCGCTGGTCACAAAGGTCCACCTGGAGGTGATCCGGTACGCCAGAGAAAACTACACGATCGTTCTGATCGGACATCGCGACCACGACGAAATGATTGGCACCTTGGGCGAAGCGCCTGAAGCCATCCAATTGATCTCATCTGTAAAAGATGTGGAAACGCTGAGCCCGCCTGATCCAAACCGGATCGTCTACTTGACACAAACCACCCTGAGTCTTGATGATACGGCGGAGATCGTGAACAGGTTGAAAGAGCGGTTCCCCGCAATCATCGGGCCGCCCGGACAAGACATTTGTTACGCCACCCAAAATCGCCAGATGGCTGTTAAAGCCGTCGCCCACAAGGCGGACGGAATTCTGGTGGTGGGCGCGCAGAACAGCTCAAATTCTAACCGGCTGGTAGAAGTGGCCAGGCGCGCAGGAACGGCGGCTTACCTGATTGGCAACGCCGACGACATCCAGCGAGAGTGGATCCATGGACACCGCCGTATTGGCGTCACGGCAGGTGCTTCAACGCCTGAGGTCCTGGTCCGTCAGGTTGTGGACCGTTTGATGCAGTGGGGCTTTACACGTGTTGAGGAGGTTGAGTGGATCGAAGAAGATGTCCGCTTTGCTCTGCCGGCGGAATTGAAGGTCTGAAAGGGCGCATAGCGAGTACGCGGGGGTTTCATGACACAGGAAGCAGGAATTGAACTCGAGCCGACAAAGAACGGGCAGGCGGAAGTAGCAGTCGAAAGGGACCTCGATCTTCGGGTCCAGCAGGCTGTAGAACGGGCAACCGAGCATCTACTTTCTTTGCAGGCTCCAGAAGGCTATTGGGTCGGTGAGTTACAGGCTGACTCTACGCTTGAGTCGGACTACGTCTTTTTTCTATGCATTGTCGGCAAGTTTGACCGCGACCGTGTCGCAAAGCTTGCGAATTACATCCGGCGGCGGCAACTTGCGGACGGTGGATGGAACATCTACCAGGGCGGCCCTTCCGAACTGAACGCCACGGTCAAAGCTTATGTGGCGCTGAAACTGGCCGGCGATTCTCCTGAAGATCCCCACATGGCGGCCGCACGCCTCAGAATCCACGAACTTGGCGGTCTTGAGCAAACCAATTCTTATACCCGTTTTTACCTGGCGCTCGGCGGGGCTGTTAAGTGGAAGCATGTCCCGGCCATTCCGCCGGAATTGATGATTCCGCCTTCCTGGTTTTTCTTCAACGTTTATTCCGTTTCGTCATGGACACGTGCCATCGTCGTGCCGCTGACTATCCTCTACGCGCTGCGCCCGCATTGGCCGATTCCGGACTACGCCCGCGTTGACGAGCTTTTCCTTGATCCCTCCGGACACATTCCAGCTTTTGACTGGGACCGGAAGATCATCAGTTGGCGGAACCTGTTCCTGGCCATTGATCGTCTCTTCAAACTGCACGAGTCCCTGCCCTGGAAACCGTTGCGCAAGATTGCTTTTGCCCGAGCAAAGAAATGGTTGTTGGAGCATCTGGAAAGGAGCGAGGGGCTGTGCGCCATCTACCCGGCTATGGTCAATTCCGTCTTTGCCCTGCTGGCCATGGGGTACCCTGCCGACGACCCGCTGACTGCCCGTGAGTTGAAGCATCTGCGCGATTTTGAAATAGAAAAGGGCGACACCATTTGCCTGCAACCTTGCCTGTCGCCTGTATGGGACACCGCGATCGCGATGTATTCGCTCGAGGAAGCGGGCCTGCCAGCCGACCATCCAGCGCTGATCAAGGCCGCGCGTTGGTTGCTGGCTCGTCAGATCGTTGGTCCCGGGGATTGGCAGGTGAAGAATCAAGATGCTGTTCCCGGCGGGTGGGCATTTGAGTTCCAGAACGATTTTTACCCCGACGTGGATGATGCCTCGTTTGTGATGATGGCTCTGCAGCGCGTTGCTTACCCGGAAAAGGTCCGGCTGGAACATGCTCTTCGCCGCGGCCTCCAGTGGCTGGTCAGCATGCAGAACCGCGACGGTGGATGGGGCGCCTTTGATCGCGATAACGACTGCGCCGTCCT